>JBHHYU010000017.1:0-38957 GCA_046757725.1 Binatia bacterium | reverse complement strand
CCGAAGCGTATCCTCCTTCGCCAAGGCTACGGAGGATACCCTCATTCATCCCCGCCCTCACGGGCGGGGCTTTCTCCGCTTCGCGGAGGAGGGTAAAAGAGAAAAGAACCCGCGCTGCGCTACTGACAACTAACCTATGAGTGTCAACGAGAAGCTATTTGCGTATCTCTCCGGCCGCCGTTTAGACACCCTCAGGTCGAGTCCTGCAGAACCCCCCCCGTTCACAATTCAACACACCTATTCTTTTCAGTAGGGTGGCAGTTAAAAATGATGGTCCTAATACGATCCTTACGCCTTGAGAGCGGGAACTTTTATTATACGTACGCTGTTTCAAGGAATAGGGTTAAATTAAAATCTGCCTCCTTCCTAAAGGGGAGAAATGCATCGGTTCACGCAGTCGATTGGTTTTTTTCTCCTTCTGACTCTCGTCGGATGTGCTCCTCTCTTGGGCCGATTTCCAGAGCCGAATCGTGGTCTTACGCTGTTCCGGCAGGACCGTGAGACCGACGCAGGGATAGCCCACCTCTACCTGTCCCAACCCCTTTTGGCATGGGACCACTTTCAGCGGGTTGCTGACGCTAACTCTCACTATTCCAGGTTCTCGGGAGTCGGAGTGTGGACCCTTCTGGGCCTTTCTAACTACGAAATGGGCCGGTTTGGACCCGCGCACAACAACTTCAGTCGCGCACTGCAGGAATACAAAAACGCCCCTCTCGCGCATCTCTACCGCGGGCTGGTGATGATGCGCCAGGGACAAACGGAGCTGGGGAATAGAGACGTGGGCATTGCCTTGCATCGCATCAGCGCTAAACTACAAGATGAAGGCTCCTTCAGCACCGAAAGAGCCCTTAAGGAACAAGTCGATACGGCCTTAGCCACTGTCCAGCATGACCATAGCCCCGCTCGCTCCGTGCCTCAACTGGTAAGGGTTGGAGGCAACTATCTCCGTTATGTTGAGAATGTCAATCTAGGTGTAGTTCAGCAATGCTCTGCCATGAATTACCATGCAGACACGTTGTTCCGTTGGCAGGAGGCCCGTAAACGCGAAATAGAAAACCAGAGACGGCTTCAGGCCAAATTGAAGGAACCCCGCAAAACCCTGAAAACTAATGGGGATCTGCCGAAAACGGCAGATCCTCCACGGAACCTTCAGCAGGAAGCTAAGAAAGATGACCTACCGATAAAAAACGGCGAGATTGGGAAACCGGTGACCTCAGGGGAAGAGCCATCCGCGGTGGTGCAACAGAACTCATTCAAAAATGTCGAGGCTCGGGACTCGAATCAAGATGGGAAGCCGGACTTATGGGTCTATTATAACCCTAAACGGCCGGAAGAAATCGTGCGCCAGGAAGAGGATATCAATGCTGATGGGAATGTCGATACCTGGAGTTACTTCCGGAACGGGCAGTTGGTTCGGCGTGAGTCGGACACTCGAGGGGACGGGAGGGCGGATATGGTTTACCACTACCAGAATGGGAAAATGGCGCTCGAGGAGCGATACGAGGAAGGCAGTGGGACACCGACTTTCCGCGCCATCTATCAAGAGGGATGGCTTGTAAAGGAGGAAAAGGACCTCGATCGAAATGGAAAAATGGATCTCTGGCGCTACTACGACCCGGGCAAGGAGAAGCAAGTGATTCTGAAGGAAGAGAAAGATGTCGACGGCGACGGCATCGTCGACGTCTGGTCCTACTATAAAGACGGACAGCTAACGCACAGAGATGTAAGCGAAGCAGGCCTGAAACACTCGGGGGAGAAGGAAAGCCCTGGCCAGCAAACAAGCGAAATCAGCCTGCCTCGTTGAATCAACTCAAGAGACAAACCGGAGCTAAAAGAACACAATAGAGTTACTCCGTGCCTGGAGCCAGCCAGCTCGGATTTTTTTCCTCACAAGTAACCTTTTTCTTTGTAAACCTTAATAGCCCCGGAGCAAATGGAATCCTACGGGTGCGCATCCACATACCCGCAAAGCCTGATTCTATCCGAGCAGCGTCATCATCGTACAATAACTACGCCTTAAGATCTCTGGCTACGGCAAAGGTCATCCTAATCCCACGACGGAAGTGATGCGAGCGCCCTCAGAGGCATTTTCTCTTTATAAAACCCTTTAGCACGATAAGCACACCCACGATCCCAGAGGCATTCAGGTAGGCGATGTCAGCACGCCTTTTGACAAACTAAGTTGCCCTTCGGTGTTCTGTATAACGCACGAACCAACGACCGCCTTTACATTGACATCTATTCCTTGCCGTGTTAACCGGGGACCAGATCAAGGCCGACGGTCTCGGAGTGGCAATTGACGACTTGACGATTAAACGACGACGGGAAGGTGCCACACGTGCAATAGAAGGAACCCGAATCCAGGGAGGGGCGCCCCCCCTTGGGGAGCTATGGAGCATCAGGAGAGCAGAGTTAGGTGAGGTCGGAAAAGGAAGGTAGCTGGTCCGCTGTAGACAAAACGCGGTATGCAGACCTCAGGGATTGGCTCAAATCTGTAGAGAAGATGGGTGAGCTAAAAACGCTCACCGGTGCCCATTGGGATCGCGAGATCGGGGCCATCACTGACATTCTTCATCATACCCAGCCAAGCCCGGCTGTCTTGTTCGACGAAATCATCGATCATTCGGCGGGTCAACGCATTCTCGTTAACGCGCTTCACTCGCGCCGGAGATTGGCCTTTACCATGGGGCTCCCCGCTTCGGTCAACGATATGGAGCTTGTTGAACATCTCAGGGACAAGCTCAAGTCGATTCGGCCCATTTCACCGACGGAGGTTCATACCGGACCCGTCTTGGAGAACGTTCTTACCGGAAAGGATATAGACATTCTCCGGTTTCCCGCCCCCAAGTGGCATGAGCACGACGGAGGCAGGTATATCGGTACCGGTTGTGTCGTGATCACTCAGGATCCGGATGATGGATGGGTTAACCTGGGAACGTACCGAGTGATGGTTCACGACCGGGATACTGTTGGTCTCTATATCTCTCCGGGAAAGCACGGCAGGATTCATCGGGAAAAATGTTTCAGCCGGGGCCAGCCGCTTAAGGTGGCGATCTGTTTAGGGCACGACCCGTTACTCTTTCTAGGCTCCTGCATGGAAATTCCCTACGGACTGAGCGAGTACGACTACATCGGAGGCTGGAGAGGAAGTGCCGTTGAAATCATCAAGGGTGAGTTTACCGGTTTGCCGATTCCCGCCCGCGGGGAGATCGTCATAGAGGGCGACTGTCGGCCTGATCTTCGCAGGGACGAGGGCCCATTTGGCGAGTTCACAGGTTATTATGCGAGTTCCGTCCGCGCCGAACCGGTGGTGAAGATCAAGGCTATCTACCACAGAGATAACCCGATCCTCTTGGGCTACCCTCCCACGAAGCCTCCTAACGAGAGCATATTCGCGTTTAGCTACTACCGTTCTGCGATGGTGTGGGAAGAGTTGGAACGGGCAGGGGTTCCCGACGTGACGGGTGTCTGGGCTCACCGTGCCGGCGCCGCTCGGATGTTTACCGTGGTTGCCATTCGCCAGCGTTACCCGGGACATGCCCGCCAGGCAGGCTTGGTGGCGGCTAACTGTCACGCGAACGCCTATCTCGGTAGATTCACAATCGTTGTGGATGATGACATTGACATCACGGACATTCAGGATGTCATCTGGGCGCTCTCGACCAGGTGTGATCCGGAGACCGACTTGGAGACTATCCGTCGCTGCTGGAGCGGCCCCTTGGACCCTATCATACCAAAGGGCAAGAAAGGGTTTAATTCTCGAGCGGTAATCGATGCCTGCCGCCCGTTCGAAAGGATGGGCGAGTTTCCCCTGGTGGTTGGCATCAGTGCTCAGGTCCGGGAGGAGACGTTGAAGAAGTGGGGGGAAAAGGTGTTTTCCGGGCGTAGCGGCCGGCAACAGGGATTTTGAATCAGCATGATTTCAGTTATTAAGGAGGTTAAATCCATGGTCAAAAGATCGTTTCTACTGCTTAAGCTGACTCTCGGTGTAACACTCCTTGCCGGGTTATCAATATCAACGCCCGGGACCGCTGCAGGGTCTTCTTTCTTTGCAGGAAAAACAATGAGAGTTGTTGCGGGATTCTCACCGGGGGGTTCTATCGATCTCCGGTCTCGGCTTTTCGCCCGATACCTGCCCAGATATATCCCGGGACATCCTAAGGCCATCGTCCAGAACATCACCGGTGCCGGCGGCATTATTGCAGCAAATTATACCTATGCCGTGGCAAAAGGGGATGGGCTGACCATACTCCACTTCCCCTCCAGCACCATTATGAATACCTTTTTACGTGCGGGGAAGGTTCAGTATGACATCCGTAAGATGCCCATTATCTGGGTGCAGTCCGACAGTTGGGTAGCGGTCTTTAACCCCAAGACTTCCAAAGTCAAGACGGTGGCGGATCTCTCCCGGACTCCAGTAGTGCTCGCGGCAGGGGGTAGCGGAGTCACCAGCCTGCGGAGCTTGAGACCGAAAGTCGCACTGGTACTCCTGGGCGTTAAACACAAGTGGGTAACGGGCTACCGGGGATCGGCGGGCTTGATGGCGGCCATGGACAGAGGCGAGATCCATGTGAGCGAGCATCCTCTTGCAGCTTATAACGCGTTGATTAAACCACGGGAGGAAAACGGAACAGCGGCTATTCTCTGGCAGACCGGTAACTTACAACCGAACGGCTCTTTTAAACGCTCTCCTCTGCTTCCAAATGTACCGACCCTGGCAGAGATTCTTCCCAAAGAGAAGAAGAAAGGCCGCGTCTGGGAAGCATGGAAGGCTGCAGTGGCGCCCCAAACGTTTCAAAGCTCGGTCGCTTTACCCCCGAACGTGCCGGCCGATCGCCTTGCGATCCTGAGCAAAGCTTTTGAGGCCATGACGAGGGATAAAGCTTATCAGCGGGATTTCCAAAAGACATTGAACCAGCCGGCAAATGCTCTCATTGGAGACGACGCAGCTCGTGTCGTCAAAGATGGGCTCAAGCGACTCTTTGAAGGGTACAAAGAAGGCATAGAGTATTTAAAGAACCTACCCAAAAGGTCGCGGTGAGGGCAATACACTAGGGCGATGTTTGGGATGACAAGCGAATTAGATAGGTGCAGTGTAAACACAACGGGTGAATTGAAATGGCGGTTTCTGCCATGAATATGATCGAAAAGATTCTAGCCCGTGCCAGCGGTCGCAAGGGAGTCACACCGGGTGAAGTGGTAGTCGCCAACGTGGATGCCTTGCTCTTACACGACCTGAGCGGCTACCTCACGGCGCCCGTTTTTGAGAAAGAGGTTCGCCGACCCATGCGCTACCCGGAACGTGTAGTGATGATCTTCGACCACCACTTCTGTCCGCCGACGGAGGAAAGTGCTCGCATCCTCCAAGAGAATCGAAGGTTCGCCCGGCGTTGGGGGATCAACCTCTTTGACTGCGGCAACGGAAACACGCACCACGTCATGGTTCGCAACGGTTTTATCCGGCCCGGCACGGTGGTTGTCGGCTCGGACAGCCACACGCCCGTCCACGGGACAATGGGATGCTTTTCTACCGGTCTCGGAAATAACTCGCACGCGGGAACCGTCATGCCGTTTGGCAAAGCCTGGTTCCGAGTCCCGGAGACAATCCAGGTCAGACTTGACGGAACACACCAATCCGGAGCCACGCCACGGGATGCGGCGTTGTGGCTCACTGCCATAATCGGCGAGGGCGGTGCCATCTACAAGGCACTGGAGTTTACCGGGCCCTACATCGAGCGTCTGGATTTCTGGGACCGCTGGCTCTTCCCTCTGATCGTGGTGGACTTGGGGGCCAAGTGCGGCTACATTGAGCCTGATGAAAAGACCCTCGCCCTCGTGCGCAGCGTGACCGATAAACCCTTTGACGTACTGAAAGGCGATCCGGATAGAAAGTTTGAGGACGTTTGGGAATGGGACATCAGCGATCTTGAGCCTCAAGTGGCTTGCCCGCCGACAGTGGGAAACGTAAAGACCGTCACCGAGATCCAGGGAGCCCCTGTCCAATGGGCCGAGCTAGGCGGACATGGCGGCGGACGGCTGGAGGATTTCCGACTTGCGGCTCAGATTCTGAAAGGACGGCGTGTGCACCGGGACCTCAGGTTCAACCTTGTCCCGTCAAGCCGCGCTGTATTTACACAGGCCTTGCGCGAGGGATTGGTCGAGCTGCTCCATGAGGCCGGAGCCACCTGGTTTCCACCGAGCACCGGGTCGAATCAGGCGTACAATATGGGGGCGATGACCGCCGAGGAGTCGATGATCTCCACCCACGCCCGGAATTTCCCAGGCCGCAATGGAAGCCCTGAGGCCAAGATGTATCTTGCCTCAGCCCTGACCGTAGCCGCGTCGGCCGTCGCGGGCTCGATAGCAGACCCCAGGCAGTATCTGAAATAGGTTAAGGATGGTAACCATGCAAGCACGAGGACGTTGTTGGAAATTCGGAGACAATATCCCGACCGACCGGATCGTTCCCTCCGATCTGGTTTTGCGCCCCTTCTCTGAGATCCTCAAACATGTTCTGGAAACCTGCAATCCTGAGTTCCCGTCAAAGGTAAAACCGGGGGATATTCTGGTCGCGGGAAAGCACTTTGGGCAATCCTCCGGTCGCGCGGTGGCCGCCAAGGTGCTGCAGCGGACCGGCATCGGTTGCATCATAGCCGATCACTTTGCCCGCACCTTCTATCGAAACGGTTTTGAGATCGGAATGCCGATACTTGAGTGCCCGGGAATCACAGACCAGGTCAGCAACGGTGATATCTTGCAAGTAGACATCGAGAGCGGGAAGATCGTTAACGAGACTACCGGCCGTGGGTTTCAGGCCAAGCCCACACCCCCTTTCCTCCTCCAGATGCTGCAGGCAGGCGGGCTCATTGCTATGGCAGAGCAGCTTGCGGGCGAGGGATAATCCCAGGGAGGAACGAACCACCATGCGTGTTCTTAACAACAGCGAGATCGAGCAGATCCTTACCCTCGAGGACTGTATGGAGGTCCTAGAGGTCGCCTATAAAGAACACGCGCAGGGCAAGGCCGGGAATCGCCCGCGCAATCACACCATGTTTCCGGTGGAGGATAAGCATCATCCGGGTTTCCGCTTCCGGTTCAAGTCACAGGAGGGAGGAAATTTGTCTTCTGGGGTCTGGGCATTGCGCATCACCTCGGACATGGCAGGCGTGGAGACACTCGCCAACGGCGTCAAGCGGCGGCGGCTCATCCCGGCGGCTCCGGGTAAAACCTTTGTCGGACTCGTTACCCTCTACAGTCTCGAGACCCTAGAGCCGCTGGTGGTCATGCACGACAGCTACATCCAGAAACTAAGGGTCGGTGCCACTTCAGCGTTGGGAATCCGCGAGCTGTCCAATCCAAACGCGAAGGTCTCGGGGCTCTTCGGATCCGGCTGGCAAGCTGAGGCTCACCTGCGCTATCTTTTTATGGTGCGCCCTGAGATCGAGGAAGTACGTGTCTATAGCCCGACCCCAGCACACCGCGAGGCCTTTGCCAAGGAGTGGTGCGAAAAGCTTGGCAAACGGATCATAGCGGTGGAACATCCAAGAGACGCTGTCCGGGGATGTCAGATTGTGACCTGTGCCACCGCCACCATGGACCCTTGTTTCGACGGCGGCTGGCTGGAGCCCGGCACCCACGTCACCGCCATCACCTCCCCGGACCGCACCTCGCTCCGACGCGAGTTGGACAGCGTGACTTTCGATCGTGCCGACGTTCTGATCGTGACCTCGAAAGAGCAGATCGAGTATGACAACCAGGTCGATATCATGGAGCCGGTGAAAAAAGGCAAGAAGAGCTGGGAGGAGATTGGGGAGATCGGTGATTTATTCGTCGGGCGCTTCCCTGGGCGTGCCCACCCAGACCAGATTACCGTTTTCGCCAACAACACGGGGATGGGACTTCAGTTCGCTGCGGTGGGCGCGCGAGTGCTCGCCATTGCAGAAAGGAAAGGGTTGGGGCGTGAGGTACCAACCGAATGGTTCCTGGAGGATACGACACCGTGATGGGTGAGATCGGTGGAAAAGTCATCAAGTTCGGGAACAACGTCAATACCGACGTTATCATCCCCGGCCGCTACCTGGTAAGCATCGATCCTCAGGAACTGGCCAAGCATGCCTTCGAACCCATGGGACCGGAGGTGCAGCAGCGGCTTTGGTCCTCCCAGGTGGTGGTCGCTGGTAGAAACATGGGCTCCGGGAGCGCACGGGAGCAGGCCGCCAGCTGCTTGGTCGGTGCCGGGATCAAGGTGGTGGTAGCGAAGTCCTTCTCCCGCGTCTTCTTTCGGAACTGCATCAACACCGGCCTGCCGGCGGTCGAATGCCCTGAAGCGGTAGAGGCCGCAGTGGAGGGTGGTGAGCTCTGGATTGACTTGGCGCGCGGGACGATCAGAATTCAACGGAAGAACTTCCGTTTCGTCACCTATCCTGAGAGTCTCAAACAGATCCTCGAGGCCGGTGGTCTGATTCCTTATCTTGCAAAGTATGTCCTGCCTGCGCAGGAAGCACAGAAACGGTGAAGTGGCATGGGAACAGCGTTCGCTGAAAAGGTGCTCGCAAGAGCCGCCGGAGTCACGGAGGTTCACCCAGGTGAGATCGTGGATGTTTATCCCGATCTCTACATGAGCCATATGGCAAGCTGGCGCTGCATTCGCACGATGGAGAAGCTGGGGACCGATAAGCTCTACGATCGCGACCGCATTGCCATGGTCATGGATCACATCTCCCCGGCCCAAACCGCCAAGATTGCGGGGGACCAGCGGCTCTGCCGTGAGTTTGCCGCCCGGCACGGGATTAAGACATTCTACGACGTCAACGCCGGGATTGCACACGTAGTGCTGACGGAAGAAGGATACATCCGCCCCGGTATGGTCATCATCGGGACCGACTCGCACAGCACGATCTACGGCGCCCTTGGTGCCTTTGGCACCGGGGTCGGTTTCAGCGAGCTTACTGCCGCCTGGGTTACGGGAAAGCTCTGGATGAAGGTACCGGAGTCCGTCAAGGTCACTCTAGAAGGGCCGCTGGCGCGCGGCGTCAGCTCGAAGGATGTGATGCTCAAGTTGATCGGCGACGTTACGGCCGACGGCGCCACCTATTGTTCCGTAGAGTTTCATGGTAGCTACACTGAAAGGCTCTCCATCTCTGATCGAATGACGCTATGCAACCTCGGCATGGAGCTTGGTGCGAAGAACGCCTTCGTTCGCCCGGATCAAACCACCCGCACCTATTTGGATGAGCGCGGCGTGACGCAGGACCGGTACAGCGAAATTCAGCCGGACCCCGATGCCGTCTATGTGAAGAGGGTAACCGTAGACGGCCCTAGTCTCGTGCCTCAGATCGCCTGCCCCCACGCCGTTGACAACGTAAAGCCAATCGACCAAGTTGCAGGTACCAGGGTCAATCAGGTCTTCATCGGTTCATGCGCAAATGCGAAATACGAGGACCTGGTGGAGGCTGCAGCGATTCTCAAAGGGCACAAGATCGCGCCGGGAGTCCGGCTGCTCGTGAGCCCCGCCTCTAAAGGGATCATCGAGCGTACTGTGAAGGACGGGACCTACTCAACCTTTCTGGAGGCGGGCGCCTTGGTTACCAACCCAGGCTGCAGTGCGTGCGCGGGGGACGGTGGCGTGATGGCCGACGGCGAGGTCACACTGTCGACTGCAAACCGCAACTACCAGGGGCGCATGGGGAGTTACAACGCTGAGATTTATCTGGGAAGCCCCGCCGTTGCAGCGGCAACTGCAATCAGGGGAGCCATCACTGACCCGAGAGAGATACTGCCGTAAGAACTTGGAGGGACAGCCCGGAGGAGCCTGAATTTGCCTTTCAGTAACTTCGGTAAGATTACCTGCGCCGAAGTTGAATGGCGAACTATTTGGATCTGGCAAGAGACAGGCGAAACTATGATTTCGATCACCTACAAACTCAGGGAGGCAGTTTGGTTATGCAATCGCCATTGGGCATAAACAGAAGATGAGCGGGTTATTTCTACAGATAGAGGAGATCAATGGAAAGTAAGGCATCTCCGAGTTTTCATCCCTTTCAGACGAAAGTAGCCTCACTGTGCGAAACGATGAAGCGGGAGAAGCTTTCGGCACTCCTGCTCTATGCCCCCGGCCAGCTTAGCATGCTCGAAGTCAATCCCGTGCTGTGGATATCCGGGCTTCTACCGATGGGGCCGCACACTGCCGTCTTGCTCACCGCTGCCGGCGCGGCTACTCTTTTCATCAGCTTGCCCTGGGACCGAGGCAGAGTGAAGGAGCGGACGTGGATACAGGATGTGCGCGTCGTCGATAGGTTCATTGAAGGGGTAAACGAAAGCACGCGGCAGAAGGGCGTCCAAGGGGAGGTAGGTATTGTCGGCTGGGCCTTTATGCCTGCCGCTATCTATCAGGGACTGCAGGGGATACCGAGTATTCGGCCCAGGCCCATGGATGCGATTCTCAATGCCCTGGCTCGGTCACCGGGGCCGGATGCGCTGGGGGCCCTCAAGCGTGCCGGCGAGATAGCCGATGCCGGATTTTCGGCTCTGCTGGCCAACGCGCGGGTGGGCATGGCCGAGTACGAGCTTGCGGCCGAGGTGGAATATGCCATGCGCTCACGGGGATCGGAGGATAATTTCGGCATGGTAACCGCCTCGGACCACAACTATTGTACCCATCCGCCGACAGATCGGAAGCTCCGGGCCAGCGACATCATTATCGCCGAGATCACTCCGGCTTGTGAGGGACAGTTTGTCCAACTATGTCGCACGGCGGTCATCGAGCCGCTCCCGCCTATCGTCCGCGAGAAATTCCCTATCGTCGAAGAAGCGATGGAAAAGAGTTTGAATGCGGTTCGACCGGGCAATAAGGTCGGTGATATTTCTCGTGCCATGAATGAGGTCTTCACGGCCCATGGGTATGCCGAGTATTGTCGTCCTCCTTACATTCGGGTGCGAGGTCATGGGTTGGGCTTTATGTCCCTGCCGTTTTCCGAAATGACCGATGAGAACCAGGTCGTGATTGAGGAAGGAACGGACTTTGTGGTCCATCCCAACCAGTACCTGCCGGAGAGTGGCTATCTCATGCTGGGCGATACGGTCTGGGTGGAGAAAAACGGATATCTACGTCTCACCCAGACTCCCATGAAGCTTTTTACGATCAAGGGTTAGGCACTTATGGATACGCTGCATACGGTTCTCAATCGCGGTTGTAGTATTTGGGATCGGTCGCTCGTTCCAGAAGGGGAATTCCAGAAACGGCTGGAACGGATTCGCAAAGGGATGCTGGAAAGATCCTTGGAACTCATGCTGGTCTATGGCGACTCATGGAAATTTGGAAATCTCGCCTACGTAAGCCATTTCATGCCCAAAAACCGCGGCGCATTGGCTATCATTCCGTACACGGGAGAGCCGGCCCTGGTCATCCAGGAACCAAGCCGAAACAATCCCTTTTCGCGCACTCTCACATGGATTAGCGACGTGGTTTCGGTGGGGGGATTTATGCAGGGGCTCTCCCAGGTCCTCAAGGCAAGAGGTCTCCAGCCGAAGAGGGTCGGGCTCGTGACGGTAAAGGAGCAGCTAGGTGCCAAGCAATGGAGCGGTCTGATGCAGGGTCTGGAAGGGGTTGAAATGGTTCAATGTGGAGAGCTGTTGGCATTCCTTCGGCTCACCAAAATCCCACGCGAGGTGGCCCTAGTCAAAAAAGCGACCGAGATTTTGACTCGGGCCTTCTCTATCCTAACAAATGAATTAAGGCCGCAACGCAAAGAGTACGAGGTAATGGCGCTTGCGGAGCGGGCGGCAAGAAGTCACGGAGCCGAAGATTTCAGGTTTTTCATGGCCCGGTCTTCACAACCTGAGATAGGGCTTCGGCCCGCCGGCCCGCTGGAGGTAAGCCAAGGAGAGGCGATATCGGTTTCCATGGCCATGTCCTACCAGCGTTACTGGGCGGAAATAGGCCAGACATTTTTTCTTGGTAAACCAGATAAGAATACGATTGACAGTCACGGGCTGGCACAAAAGCTCTTCCTCAGATTGACGGATGGAATCAAGCCAGGCGTGAAGTCAGCCGATGTGAGATCTTGGCTCGATGAAGCCCTTCCATTTCCTGCTGCAAAAGAGTCCGCCCTGGCTTATGGTGTGGGCAACGGAGTTGGCCTGGAGCTGGTGGAAAATCCTTTGCTGACAGAAAGCGATGAGAACGCAATCAGGGAAGGCATGCTCCTTACCTTGCGCGTCTGTCTCCAAGGAAAGGCCGGCGGCACTGCCCTAATCGCTCATCCCTATCAGGTGACTTCAGGAGGCCTGAAACCGCTGGTGGAGGCCCGTACGGAGCCGGTCTTCTTGTAGGAATTTTTTTCAATACGGCAGACAATGACAGGTCGAAAGGAGATCCAGGACTATCAGGTCGAGAAGTTGAACCACATGCTTCAGGCAATCTTTTCGGGCAATCAGTTTTACCGGAAGAAATTGCAGAATCATGGTCTTACGAGGGTCGGATCCCTCAGCGACTTCCGGGCTTTCCCCTTTACACGCAAAACGGAGTTAGTCCAGGATCAGATGGACAACTCGCCCTATGGTACTGATCTGACCTATCCCTTGGGACGCTACATCCGGATCCATCAGACTTCCGGGACCACTGGAAATCCCCTGTATTGGCTCGACACGGAAGATTCGTGGCACTGGTGGGCTGAATCCTGGCGGACCGTCCTTGAATCTGCCGGGGCAGTACCGGAAGACCGAATATTTGTCGCGTTCTCCTTCGGACCGTTCATCGGTTTCTGGACTGCTTGGGAAGGAATCCGCCTACTCGGTGCTTTAGCCATTTCAGGTGGTGGGCAGTCTACCCAGCAGAGACTCGCGAACATTCTCAGCTTAGAAGCGACGGTCGTCATCTGCACTCCCACGTATGCCCTCCACATGGCCACCGAGGCTACTGCAACAGGGATCGATCTTCGTGCCTCCAAAGTGAGGCTTATGGTTCTCTCTGGGGAACCCGGTGCGAGTATACCCAGTACGAGGCAGCATCTGGAATCTTTGTGGGGGGCGAAGTGTTTCGACCATGCCGGTGCCACGGAGGTAGGGGCCTATGGCTTCGAGTGTGGGTCTCGTCGTTGCGGCATTCACATCAACGAGAAGGAGTTCCTGGCCGAGATCATCGACCCCGAGACGGGAAAAGACGTGGCCGAGGGAGAAAAGGGGGAGCTCGTCATCACCAACCTCGGGCGATTAGGGAGCCCGGTCATCCGTTACAAAACTGGGGATCTGGCACAGCCGACGTATGCGCCCTGCCCTTGCGGCCGTCCTTTCGTATTTCTGGAAGGAGGCATTCTGGGTCGGGTCGATGACATGGTTGTGGTTCGCGGCGTCAACGTCTATCCGAGCGCAGTCGAGGGAATTCTCAGGGAGTTTTCCGAGATCGAAGAGTTCCGCATCGAGGTCTATGAGACTCATGGCCTTTCAGAAATGAAGATCATCATCGAGGCGAAGGCTGGGGCAGGTGAGGTCGGGGAGCTGGAAATTAAGGTGCAGGATCGTATTCGACAGCGGCTGAACTTACGAGCTCAGGTGAAGGGGGCCTCTCCCGGAACACTGCCCCGTTTTGAACTGAAGGCCAAAAGATTCTTCAGGCATCGATCGAAGGGCGAAGGGACACTGAGTCACTCATGAACAAGTACAAAAAGATCCTGTTACCGTTAGAGGAGGCAGACGCGCCCACTGAATTAGCTGCGCGGGGTATTGACGAATGAGCCTGGAAGGCTTGGCCAATCAGTTCTCCATACAGCATGTTACAACCGCAGAAAAAACTAGAGGGCTATCATTTTCTCATCCTGAGGGTTAAGGAGGGTAAAAATGAAGATGAGACGATTCTTTCGGATCTCATTTC
This sequence comes from Binatia bacterium, assembly GCA_046757725.1. Taxonomy (GTDB): domain Bacteria; phylum Desulfobacterota; class Binatia; order UBA9968; family UBA9968; genus JBHHYU01. The sequence goes on along the minus strand of JBHHYU010000017.1, from coordinate 25,090 downwards.
TCTATTCGGTCTTTGCTGGCCTTGCATGGCTCAGCATCTTCTCTATTGCACAGGCTGAGACGGCAGGAGAAATCCTAAAACCCGTCCAAGGACTGAAGGGGAAAGAGAGAACCTCTCGGCTTATTGAAGGAGCCAAGAAGGAAGGCCGTCTGGTCTTTTACGGCAGCTCCAACAGGGATGCTTCCGGCCCTTTCCTTGAGGCTTTTCGCAAGGCCCACCCCTATCTCACCATTGGCCATTACCGCTCTGGGAGTGTGAATGTCCACAATAAGGTGGTAAACGAAGCCAGGGCCGGCAAGCATGAGGTCGACATTATTGAGAACGATGCGAGTTCGGCATACGCCTTGATATTGGAGGGCTTTGTGGATCCCTATCAATCGGTTGAAGCTCCGGCCATTCGCCCCGAGTTCAACGATCCGAAAAGCCTATGGCATGCCTATCAATATTTGGTGGTAGGCCTTGGCTTCAATAAAGGCTACGTCAAGGAGAGCGAAGCACCGAAAAGCTACGATGACCTCCTCCAGCCACGCTGGAAAGGTAAAATGTCTCTTGACACAGAGGATGCTGATCTTTTCGGGACTATGTTACAAACCTGGGGGGAAGAGAAAGGGCTCAAGTACTTCCGTAAACTGGCGAAGCAAGAGATCACGTTTCGAAGAGGGCACACTCTCCAGAGTCAGCTTCTGATCGCTGGAGAATCTGCGGTGGCTCCTTGGCTATATTCCCACAGGCCCCTGATGGCGATTGCACAAGGGGCTTCTATTGGTCTTGTCTTTCTGAATCCCGTGATCTCCATTCCCAAGATGCTCCTCCTCGCCAAGAGATCTCCGCACCCTCATGCTGCCGCCCTTTTTATCGACTGGGCGCTTTCCACGGTGGGACAGCATTTTGTCGGCATGGTCAACGGCCGCAGTCCGGTGAGAAAAGGGCAGAAACAGAAATGGAAGATACTAGCAAAACCGACGACCGTACCGGTGAAGCCGGAAGTGATAGGCCCGAATCTAGAACGTTACACGAAACTTTATCATAAGGTCCTTGGAATACCCTGACGGAAACTCCATGACCGTATCCGATGGTTATAGAATAAGAATCGTTATACGCTCGGCCGATTCATAATCTGGTTTTTGTCCGTGGAGACCTCCGGGACTTCCTGGATGCCACCCCCGAGGCTTACGCCTCCGTTGGTGTCTTTAAGGTAATCAGCGGTATCGCTATTTGATCTCTTCTACCGCTGGGCCTCCCAAGGCAAACTTCTGCAACGCAGAGATTTCAAATTCCGTCCCCGGTTGCGTCATACTCGGGACAGGGCTTGATTTGCTCGAACCCGCTTCCTCGATCGACACCTGCACTTGCTACCAGGTTTGGCTCCGCACCGATGAGTAAAGCGGGCCTATCGGAGCTGGCATTGAAGTGCTGGTAGGCCACGCCTTTATCTCTGATGGGGACCTGAAAGAGATCCCCCTGCTTCCAATCGTAACGTGTGCCGTCCAGGAGGGTATATCCTTCACCCTCCACAATGACGAAGACAATGCCACCCTGACACTTTTGCTTTCCGCTACAACTTCCGGGAGGAATTTCCTGCGTATAAAAGATCAGGAACTTGTGAGTTGTTGTTTGAATGTTCGGGTGCATATACCATTTCATCAAACCCTGGGGATTCACCTCCAACGGCAACTCTCCCCCTTTGACACAAACCGTAGAATGGGAAATTCGCTTGCGCTCCCCGTCTCTGAGCTGAATGAGCTCATCATACCTGGTTTGAGTTTGTCCCCCGACGTGGTTACGAGGCATGGCTCCCACCTCCTTGCTTCGAGTACTCCGGGGAAACCTCCACCTGCTGAAGATGCAATCCGACATGATTCCCCAATGGAAGATAGACAAAAGCGATCCAGCGGCTTGAACCGTCCGGGCTGGTATTGAAATGCTGGTGTTCCACGCCGCCCGGCTTGACCGGGAGCGTGAGGAGATCTCCTTTTACCCAGTCAAACCGCTTACCGTCAGCAATGGTGTAGCCCTTTCCTTCCAAGATATAGATAGACACACCTCCCTGATGGCGGTGTTTGCCTGACTGGCTCCGGATTTCCTGCGAGAAGACCCTCCATTCCTGTAAGGCCGTATCCGGATACATATCAGGATGGAGAAAATAGCGGATCCTCCCCTGACGGGTGTTTTCCCAGGGTCGCTCCTCATCTTTAACAAGAATTTTTCCGCCCCGGCCCCGAGCCAGGAGCCTCTCCTGGGCCCAGATGGCCGCCTCGTATGCGTTCTCGAACTTGCCGGCACTACCTTTATTCGCCATAAGGTCCCTCCAAAAAATCAGACAGTCGCTTGCCTTGTTTTGACAGCCGATCTTAAATAACTCCGGCAAATGACCAAAGCCCCCCCAAGGCCTTGTCCTCAATTCTTCTATGGCTTCAGGCACCGCTCCGGGAGTTAGCTGTCACACTGTCGAAAAAACCTTGCCCCATTTTGCCCTCACAGAACGGGCCAGGTCGTCAGGGACCTTTACCGAAGGAGGGAAATCTTTCATCCACTCATAGGGCCGACACGCATCAATAATAGCCCGCGAGTTGAATCCCTTTCTCCCTTTCGGGATAATCGGGTCCAAAGAGCTGCTCCAACAACGCCTTAGGATCTCGATGTCGTCGGCAGGATCACACCGAGTGGTCAGCGCCCAGAGGATATCTTTCATGTCCGTGGGATCGATATCCTCATCCACCACCAGCGTAAAGCGACCAAGGTACGCCCCCGCGTGACACTGTGAAGCTATAACCCCTACCTGGCGGGCATGACCGGCATATCTCTGTCGAATTGCCACTACAGTCAAGAGTCGGGTATTGCCCTCGGGAAGGCACCAGACCCCAACTACATCGGGCACGCCAGCGCGGTCCAGCTCGTCCCAAATCATCGCTGAGCGCCAAAAGCACTTATAGAAAATAGCCTCCGTCGGTGGCCTGCTAGGTGGAGCCCCAGTTATGATCGGATCATTACGAAAATAGACCCGACGGATGCGGATCACCGGCTCATCCCGCACGCCACTTGCATAGTATCCTGTCCACTCCCCCAGAGGCCCCTCCGATCTCCGATCCGATGGATGACATTCCCCTTCGATAACGATCTCTGCTGTCGCGGGTACGGGAAGCCCTGATTCCTCCAGACGCATGATCTTTAACGGCTCCCCCCTGAGCCCGCCCGCAAAATCATATTCCGAAAGTCTGTAGGGGACTTCGAAGGCCGAGGCCATAAAAAGAAGAGGATCACTTCCAAGTGCGACGGCTACAGGAAAAGGGCGGCCCTTCGCGAAGGATTTCTCCATCTGGATGCGGCTATGGCGCCCGGGTGACATATAGATCCCGAGGCTCTTGCTGTCGTGCACCATTACCCGGTAAGTTCCGACATTCACCCAACCGTCATCTGGATCTCGGGTTATACAGACGTGTCCCGTTCCTAAATATCTGCCGCCGTCTCCAACGTTGTAGCGAGGCACAGGGAAACGCAGTACATCGATATCCTTTCCCTCCCACACGTTCTCCAATAGAGGTCCATCGCTAACTTCCTCAGGTGGGATCGGCTTCAAGACTTTGAGCTTTTGGCGCCATAGGCTTACCAATTCCATGGTTGGAAGATTTACAGGCATCCCCGTGGCAAGCGCAACGCGCTTGATAGAATTGAGAAGACCCACCGCTAACCGATACCCCTTGGGATATCCCTTGATGGAATCGAAGAGAATACAGGGAGGTATCTGCAAATCTTTGCGGGCCATGTCGGCGATGGCTCCAACTTCCAGGTTCCAGTCAGCACCATCGACCCGCCGAAGTTCTCCGAATCTCTCTATTTCATTAAGCCATTCCCTGATATCCTGATAAGCCACACCAGCCTCTAAAACCTAAATAGTCCACCTTGTCGCCGGTTATGATAAAGCTTGAAGTTGTCACCGACTTTCACATCGGCACTCACCTTATTTTTCCACGATCCGAAGTTCTCAAGATACTCGGCTTGAGACTCATTGAAGCGGTGAAGCAGCAATTACTATGCCATCAATCTCCGTGAGAGATCGTGCTTATCAACACCAACAGGTGTCAAATCGATAGTTTGGCAAAAAGGGTAGCCCAGCAAAAGGGAAGCCTTTTTGTCGCCTGTTTGTATGCGCATAGAGGGACAGACAATACAATGGAATCGAATTACTTAACTGATATGAATAGAGGGGATATTTTCTTATAAATGAGATACCTTACCTCCATTTTCTCTCAAACATAGGAAATGGCTTCACCCGTGACCACGGTGCACGGGGCCTGCTCCGAAGAGAGGGAGACGTCAAACCGTGATCGTGCTCGCCGCTCGTGCTCGGTGTCGAACATGAGTCACGAAATGGGCTCCCACTTAGTAACGCGCCCCTTGCGCCGTGCACCCATGCATCCGGTTTCGAGGGGGAAAGCATGGAGGCATGAGGCGTAGGGACGTGGAGGTTGGAGGCAGGCCCAGGTCATCGGAGAGCTCACCCGAAGGGGACGGGAGGGTGGCCGTCGAGGCACAGACCTATTGACTCAGGCTGGAAGGGTTTCTCCTGAGGAATCGCACTTTTTAACGGAGAGTCTAGGTCGGGTTGACACAACAGCCCGCTATCGGATATTTCTCATTCCAAACATTGATCCGGTATTAGTCAACCTTCACCAGTGGCCACTTCGGGCTTTCGAAGAGAGGCGACGGGTATCCTTAGGAAAGATTATGAATTTTCGGCGCCCACGCCTAAAGACAAAGGGTTTTTCTTTGCTGCCGTTTGCCGATGCATGACCCATGCAGCTCGGTGAAAGCCCCTAGAGCCGGACCGGGAGAATATCTCTGATGCATCTGAGAAAGAGGGCTTCACACAAGTGCTTCTCTGAAGTTGGAAAACGATGGAGACACGCATATGCCATACAATGATCTAAGAGAGTATGTTGCGGCCTTGGAAAAGCAAGGGAAACTCTTCCGCATCTCCAAAGAAGTAGACAAAGACTGGGAAATTTCTGCGGTTTCCAAACTCGTGTTCCGGAAAATCCCGGACGAGCTAAGACCGGCGCTTCTGTTTGAGAATGTGAAAGGGTATTCCATTCCAGTCGTAACCGGCGTTCTCGGAGCCTCGCGTCAAGTCTACGCCATTGCTTTGGAGACAAGTCTCAACTTCGAGGAGATTTTCAGGCGGTGGAGCAAGGCCCAGACAGAGCCTATTCCACCCATCCTTAAGGAAAGCGGCCCTTGCCAGGAGGAGGTTTTTATCGGAGACTCTGTCGATCTTTACCGACTACCCGTCCCCACCTGGACGGTTCCTCATGATCCCTCTCCATACTTTACCTCTCCGTACGTCATCAGCCGGGACCCCGAGACCGGCAAAAGAAATGTTGGTACATACCGTCTACAGCTCAAGGGAAAACACAAGACCGGCATCTACTTCGGCAACAACCTCCAAGACTTGAGACGCATCATCGAAAAGTACGAAAGGCAAAACCTGCCAACTCCTGTGGCTGTGGTTCTTGGGGCGGATCCAGTGATCGGCTTGACGTCAGTTTCCAAAGTTGCCTTTGGCCTCGACGAGCTGGCAGTAGCCGGCGGGCTACGGGGGAAAGCTGTCGAGGTCGTGAAATGTAAAACCAGCGATCTGGAGGTCCCCGCGACGGCCGAAATCATTCTCGAAGGAGAAATCCCACCAGGCGTCCGGGAAGAGGAAGGTCCTTTCGGCGAGTATGCGGGGTATATGAGTCGGGGAGGTTCTTCCTTTGTAATCGAGGCCAAATGCATGACCACTCGGCGAGATCCCATATTTCAGGCCTTCGTGAGCCAGATGCCCCCTAGTGAGAGCAGTTGTATCCGTGGCTTCGGTTTTGGGGTTCCAATCTATAAAAAGCTCAAGCACGACCTAGGTCTCCCCATTTCAGACCTGCACCTGAAGACGGCCGGCGGTAGCACTGCCTATCTCGTAATATCAATGAAAAAAGAGCACGATGGCCAGCCCAAACAGGCCATCTGGGGAGCCTGGGCGGCACTACCGCGATTCGGCAAATTTACGGTCGTGGTGGATGATGATATAGATGTCCGGGATCCGTTTGCCGTCGATTGGGCAATGAGTTTTCGCGTACAACCGGCTCGGGATATCTTGATTGCCCCGGGAACCCTGAGTGTCCCTCTAGACCCGTCCGTTCCAGTGGAGGGTCCCGTATCCGACGAGCGCCGGGCTCTGGGCTCGAAGATCGGTATTGACGCCACAAAGAAACACGATTTCCCCGCAGTCGCGTTTCCACCGAAGGAGCATATTTTGGAAGTTGAAAGACGCTGGCAGGAGTATGGACTTCACCGGATCTCTTAGGACAAAGGAGAGAGCCAAGAAAAAACTGTGTGCCCTTTGATCCTTCTGAGATCCTTAGTGATGATTTTTGGGAAAAGAAAACCCACAGGTTCGGGAGTAATCTAAAAAGAGTCGGTTAAGGATATCCAATACGATCATGGCGCCCTAGATCTCGTCCTTTGAGACGGTATAGCTACTGTCCAGGTTCCCGAGGAAACAGAATGCGCGGGCCTGGATCATCAAGTTTTCTCAGGAGGTGAATATGAAACCGTTTGTAAAACTATTTGGTCTGCCATGGCTAGTGTTATATGGCCTTGTCCCACTGGTGAGCGCAGGGGAGCACTCGGCTGAGCTCGTTAAACAGGCCAAGAGAGAAGGCAAGGTTATCTGGTACACCACCCTTTCAGTCCCTGAGAGTAGTAAGTTGGCGGGCCTTTTTCAAAAACATTACCCTTTTGCTAAAGTAGAGATCGTTCGAAGCGGTGGAGGGGCACTGGTCAATAGAATTCTCGCTGAATTCTCCGGTAAAGTACACACCGTCGATGTCATTCTAGGGGCGGACAGCAGAGGTGGAATCCCTGTTTTTAAGAAAAGAGGTATCATTACCAGATATAAAGCCCCAGAGCGTAAGTTTGTTGCCAGCGGTTTAAAAGACAAGGATGGCTACTGGACCTCACTCTATCAACTGACCTTTATTCTCGCTTACAACACGGAACTCGTTAAACCTAAAAATATACCTCGAAACTATACGGATCTTCTCAAGCCACAGTGGAAAGGAAGAAAAATCCTAAACGACACAGAAAATTTCCTCTGGTTTGGGGCACTGCTTAATTATTGGGGAAGAGAAAAGGGGCTGGCCTATTTTCGTAAACTCGCCCATCAGGAACAGGTCTTCCAACGCGGGGCCAGGGGGCGTATCCAGCTTGTAATGGCCGGAGAATTTCCCGTCACTATAGGGTATGGTCCCCACGCGCAAGGTTATGCCAGCCAGGGAGCACCCATCGACTGGGTTCCGTTGGAGCCGGTGGTCGTAAGCCCAATCTCCATATTGCTGGCAAAACAGGCCCCCCATCCGAACGCAGCCAAGCTCTTCATCAATTTCTTGTTCTCGAAGGAAGCACAATTAAAGCTGCGTGATTTCCACCGAATCCCGTCAAGAACTGACATGGACCCTGACCCTCCGAGACTTTTCAAGGGTTTCAAGAAGATAACTTTTGACCATGAAGGTCTCATGGGGATGTCTAAGATCGCTGATCTTTACCGTAAGACCTTCGGCTTGACTCGCTAAGCTAGAGCGGTTTGTCCTGAACATAAAACCGCCTGGGTTCACTGAAAAACTTAAGCCAGCCCGATTGAAAACATGCTGTCCAGATCATGGCGAGAATAGGCGCGAAACGCAAGCATGGTTTCCGTGCTCAGTATTCCGGTTAGCCTGCGCATATGCTTGGTCACTGTGTCCGCGAGGTCATCGTTATTTTTAACTCGAATGATGGCGACAAGATCATGCTGACCACTGACCGAATAGACCTCGGATATGCCTTCCGTATCGGCAAGCGCCTCGGCAACATCGTTTACCTTCTCGCGCTCTACCCTCAATAAAACGATTGCATTAACCATCGTTTAATCTCCTTAAAAGAGAGACTTAATTCTTCGACAATTTTTAACCCGAGTCCCCTTCCGTGTGATCTACCCGCTACCATCACCGCCTAGTCAAGATCAGCAAGTGCGAACCGAGCAACTCCCGCCAATCCCTACTATTCTGCCATCTCCGCACTATTCCCTTCCCTGTTCGCGCGCTGCGAATTTGTGCTCGAGTTCCTGCCACTCGCTGAGTCCTACAACCGTATCTCTTTCCCGGAAGGTCGCCAACTCTTTGTCCATTGCCTCAGTTGAACCATCCTTCCTAAGAAGGCTGAGGGCCCGTTTCATGGCATGGATCGCTGCTCGCTGAGTCTCGGAGGGAAATATTGCAATTCGGAACCCCATCTGTTCGAGCTGCGACACGGTTAGAAAAGGCGTCTTACCACCTTTGAACATATTGACCATGAGCGGTACCTTAGGAATCATGCGGGCAACGGCCTCCATCTCGGCCACCGATTCGGGGGCTTCCACAAAAACAGCATCTACTCCGAGGCGCGCAAAGGACTTACCCCGCTGAATTGCTTGATCCAGTCCGAGTGGTGCCCGAGCATCCGTTCGACCGATGATTGCGAAATCGGGGTCGGTTCGGGCGGTAAGCGCGGCTTCTAATTTTCTTTCCATTTCAGACAGAGGGATGACCTCTTTGCCATCCAGGTGACCACATCGCTTCGGATTGACCTGGTCCTCCAGGTGTATGGCCGCCACTCCGACTCGCTCTAATTCACGGACCGCCCGTATCACATTGAGGGCGTTGCCATATCCTGTGTCTGCATCGGCAATCACGGGGACTTTTACTGCGGCGACGACTTGAGCTGCGCGTTCGATCACTTCACCCATATGAACCAGACCAATGTCCGGCAATCCTGTGCTCCGGGCAACCGCTCCACCACTCAGGTAGACCGCCTCAAAGCCCGCTGCCTCTACCAAACGCGCGGACAAGCCATCAAAACATCCGGGAGCAACCAGGAGGCGGTCGCGTCGAAACAACTCCTTCAGAGTTTTCCTAGTGTTCATATCCTTTCCTGTTTTTGGAAACCGCTAACCAATCCATAAGCTCCCGGACAGGCGTCTTTTGCAAACGCTCCAGGTCAAGACAGAGCTCCATGATTTTTGCCGACTGTGCCGGTGCAAAACATGATGCCAGATTACCTTCCAACTTCTTTATAAGCAAAGGAATTCCCTCCGCGCGTCTTCGGCGGTGACCCAACGGATATTCGACCGTGATCCTTTCCGTTGTGGAACCATCTTTGAACCGAACTTGAACGGCATTGGCAATAGAACGCTTTTTAGCATCCAGATAATCCCTGCTATACTCTGGATCCTCGACGACCACCATTTTATCACGCAATGCATCGATTCTTGGATCAGCGGCTATAGTATCCTGGTAGTGGTCGGCGTTCAGCTCACCAAAAACCAAGCCTACGGCGACCATATACTGAAGGCAATGGTCACGATCCGAAGGATTGTGCAACGGTCCGGTCTTATCGATGATCCGGATAGCTGATTCGTGCGTCGTGATAGTGATCTGGTCAATCTCATGAAGTCTGCCTCGAATCGGATCGTGTAACCTGATGGCGCACTCAACGGCGGTCTGTGCATGAAACTCTGCTGGAAAGGAAACTTTAAAAAGGATATTTTCCATGACATAGGAGCCGAAGGATCGAGGCAAAGAGAGGGCCTTCCCCCGGACAAGCGCTTCACAAAAACCCCAAGTTTTGGTTGAGAGCACCGAAGGGTAACCCATCTCGCCCCTTAACGTCATTAGAGCCAGCCAGACTCCGCGACTCGTCGCATCTCCAGCAGCCCAAGACTTGCGTGAGCCGGTATTGGGGGCATGGCGGTAGATACGTAGACTTCCGCCATCCGCCCAAGCGTTGGAGACGGAATTTATGATCTGTTCTTTTGTACCTCCAGACATTGATGTCACCACGGCTGCGGTGGCTACCTTGACCAAAATTACGTGATCCAGTCCGACTCGATTGAAGCTGTTTTCCAAGGCAAGAATACCCTGAAGCTCATGAGCCTTGATCATCGCTGTAAGTATGTCGCGGACGGTTAAACCGGTCCTGTCATTCCGGCTGAGATAATCCGCTACGGCTAGTATACCGCCCAGATTATCGGAAGGATGGCCCCATTCGGCAGCAAGCCATGCATCGTTGAAATCCAGCCATCGGATCATACAGCCGATGTTAAAAGACGCCTGCACCGGATCTAATTCCCAGGGTGTACCCGGGACCCGGGCTCCCCGCGCAACAACAGCACCCGGTACGACCGGTCCCAGAAGTTTTCTACATTCCGGATAACGGAGAGCAAGGAGGCCGCATCCTAATGTGTCAATAAAACAGTAGCGTGCGGTATCATAAGCCTCTTGACTCGTGACCACATAGTCTGCCACATAGTCGGCTATGTCCACCAATAATCTGTCCGGTTCGGGCCGGATATTAGAGACCTCTCTACTCATTATTCTTGGCTTACCTCTACTGGTCAGCAATTGGGATCAGCGGTCCAGCTCTCGCGCCGTAGAATGTCCAGAACTCTACTCGTCAGATCTTGGTATTTGATGCGACTGCCTACAGCTCAATCTGTGAAACCATAGAGCTTCCGGGGATTTTCATGAGCGATTTTCCGTTTCTGTTCCCCCGTAACGTCCCCTCGAGTCAGCAACGGTTTGACGACTGCGCCCATCCGAATTTTGTTTTCCTTCTAAGTTATCTATATCCTAATATCAACCGAAGGAACACCTAAAGGGTCTCGTTCAAATACTCTCAACCTCTTTGCAATGGATTCCGGCATCTACCAGAGGTTTTTCAGCAACAGGCCAAACTTTGAGAATTTGTTCACCGGAGGTTTGCTGGTTCGCCGCTCATGCGCTACTTTGTCGGTAAGATCAAGGAGTGAAGAGTCCCTGATCCACCCACAAGCCGAAGACACAAAAACAAATAGGGAGGTCGAAGGACTATGAGCAAGGAAACGGAGACCCTCGCTGCCTTCGCGGCGGGTCTGGTTTATGAAAAAATCCCATCAGAGGTGGTCGAGCGGGCAAAGGACTGCATCCTAGACACCATCGGCGTCGCTATTTTCGGGAGCAGCCTACCGTGGAGCCGGATCATTATTGACTACGTCAAATGCAACGGGGGCGGCGGCGCTTGCACAGTGCTGGGACCTGATGCTCTTCACGCAACTCCACCCATGGCGGCGCTTGGCAACGGGGCACTGGCCCACGCCTTCGAGATGGACAGCCTCCGCCAGCCGTCAATGGGTATCCATCCAGGCGCCACGTTGACGTCGCCCGGGCTCGCCATCGCCGAGGACTTGCGTGCGAGTGGCAGAGACCTGATCACCGCCTTCGTTGCCGGGTGCGAGGTGATGTCACGGATCGGGCTTGCTGCGGGGAATTCCAGTGAAAAGCTTGGGTTTCACTCCCCCGGTTTGAACGGCCCTATCGGCGCCGCTGTAGTAGCGGGACGACTAATGGGTTTGGATTCTCGGCGCATGACTAACGCCATAGGTATCGCCGCCTCGCTCAGTTCCGGTATTCTTGAATTTGTCCGTTCCGGCACCGGAGGCATGGTCAAGCGGTTACATCTGGGGCGGGCCTCGGAAGGCGGTGTGCTGGCTGCAACGCTGGCCCGGGACGGTTTTACCGGCCCAGCGACTGTGCTCGAAGGGGATTTTGGTTTCCTGAAGGTCTTCTGCTGCGGCGCCGATCTGTCGCAACTGACTAATAGCCTGGGCAAGACCTTTGATACGCTGAACATTTGCCTCAAGCGTTTCCCGTGTCACATCACCGCCCATACACCCGTACAGGCCATTATGGATCTTATGGCCGAGCACGGATTCACGGGCGCGGATGTGGAGGGGGTCACGGTTCAGGGCAGTGAGAAAATGGTCACTCATCATGACATTCCGGAGCCTCAAGACATCATGTTGGGACAATACAGCACCCCGTTTTGCGTCGCTGTAGCCCTGTTCAAGGACCCTCTCGACCCACGGTCCTTTTCAGAAGACAGCCTCAAGGACGAAGCCATTCGGGGCCTTTGCCGCAAGGTTCAGGTTGAAAAGCGCGTGGACGACGGTCGTGAGATACCCTCGTGGGGAAGCGTCGTTTTCGTGACACTGAAGGACGGCCGCCAACTGGAGCGGATGGCTGACAGCTTTAAGGGCATGCCTAACAATCCCTGTAGCCGAGAGCAACTGGCAGAAAAATTTACTCGCCTCACAGTAGCTATGGAACCTAAAGGTCGTGACCGTCTTTTGAACAAGCTGTTTAATCTTGAGAAGATGGACTCTTTGGCCGGGTTGCTGCCCTGAAGGTCCCCAAATAAGACTCGATCACCGGGCTTGGCTGGGTAACTACAGGAACAAGGTGTGCTCTCCCTTTACCGTTCCAGATGTACTGGATGTCAGAAAGCGCAGGGTGCGGGGTAGACTAACCGACCCGGCACTGTCCAAAGGCTGCCGGCATCTATCGCCAAATAAGAGGAGGAGAGTCAATCACGAGGCTGTGCGCCTGGCGGCCTTTCTCGGGCGAAGCTTTTCAATGATCTCCAGTGTCTCTTTGAGCGTGATCACATCGGCATACTTCTGATTCATCTCAAATAGATTTACCAGATGCGAGAAGTTGGAGCGGTCGAAGCAGCATTCTTCCACCACATACGTGGGATAGCCATGAGAAAAAGAATCTACGACGGTGGCGCGTACGCATCCACAGGTGGTTGTTCCACAGATGATGAGAGAGTCCACACCTCGTCCGTTGAGGTAGATAGGTAAGGGCGTGCCAAAGAAGGCGCTGGCCTTGGTCTTGCGCAAGACAAAGTCACCTTCTTCTGGGGTAATCATTTCCGGAAAACCCTCGCTATAAATAGCCCTGACCTCATCTTCAGTAGCTACCAATTGGCTTTTGGTTGAGCCACCGCAGGTAACCTTATATTCCGGGTCTCCCTTGGTATAGATGACGGGTATCGATGCCTCCCGACAAACCTCAATGAGTGTCCTGATATGGGGAAGGGCCTCCCACCCTTGTTCCCCACAACTGGATGTGAACTCTTCGATGGCCTCCAAGGTCTTTCGGGGCTTGGTACCAGTGAAAGAGGTTACAACGTCGACAACGATGAGAGCAGGACTATGACCAAATGTCTGCCTCGTCCCATAGCGGGCCTTGCTGTAAACTTTTCTATCGATCTCCGGAATGATTTTTTCCCACTCGCGCATAAGACCTCCCTGCTCCTAAGGCTTTCTTTACCCTAGAACCTGATCTCTCAACTGTCAAGGTCATCTCGGCTCTCCGTTAAAGAGAGTGGTGCTCCAGTTAGGCGCAGGGGGCCCGCTTCTCAGTGGGAGCCGATAGACCTGTACTTCTCTGCCCCTTAGGTCTTAACCTATTTAGGCCCATTGCCCTCAAGTCGCTTCAGTACCGGACGTTTCCCTTTCTTCGGAGCCTACCCAAAGGGGACGGAAGGGTGGCCGTCGAGGCACAGACTTATTGACTCAGGCCGGAAGGTTTTCTCCTGAGGAACCTCACTTTTTACAGTAGAGCCCGTCATCTTGACTAAGCCCCGAGTAGGAGACAATATAATTTTTTCGCTCCGGCTATGACACCAAGAAGCCTTAAAATAGTCCCGGCTAAAAAATGAATCTACGGATTTATTGGGAGACCAGGGTTCAGAAGGATCCCTCAAAGGTATTTCTCTACTATGAGGATACCGTCACCAGCTATGGCCGATTTGATGACAGAATCAACCAAGCAGCTAACGGTCTCATAGAACTGGGCATAAAAAAAGGGGATAGAGTCTGTCTAATCCTGCCGAATATTCCCGAGTTTTTATACAACTGGCTCGGTCTCTGCAAGATCGGCGCCGTCGTCGTCCCGATCAATACAAACTTCACCGCCAATGAGGCCCTTTTTATTGTGAAGCATTCCGAAGCCACCGGTCTCATTGTCTCGGAAGAACACATTCAAACGGCCCTCCAGATTCAGAAGGACGGCACCCAACTCAAGTGGGTTGCCTGTGTAGGCAGGGAACCGGATCAGTTCCCCCCCAAGTTCGTCCGCTACCATGACCTGTTCAGGGAGATGCCAACAACGCTGAAAGATGTTGATCTCAGATCAGAGGATCTTGCCTGTGTGATCTATACTTCAGGTACCACTGGCTTTCCAAAAGGGGTCATGCACCTCCATAAGACACCCCCAATGACGGGTGAGGCTTTCCTTTTACGGGCTCAGGTTAGCTCGAGTGACCGCATTATGGCAGTCCTTCCTCTCTTTCATATCAACGCTCAGTTCTATAGCACCTGGGGGGCGATTGCCGGCCAGGCGAGCTTAATACTGGTCCGCCGGTTCAGCGCCGGCCAATTCTGGATGCAAGCAGTGCGCTACAGGGCGACCGAGTTCAACTTTGTCGGCACGATAGGTAAAATCCTGTCCGCTCGCCCTGTGGAAGAGTTTCGTCCTGAGCATACGATCCGAGTCGCCGTGGGTGCCGGCATCAGCCCGGATGTTTACGACATCTTTGCTAAACGATTCAAGATTGCAAACGTTATCGATGCGTATGGACTAACGGAGGTTCCCGCTGTCTCCCAAAACCCTATCGGTGGCTCCATTAAAATGAAGAGTATCGGCTTCCCAGCAAAACACCCATCCTCCCTGGCCTCTACAGAAATGAAAATCCTGGACAACCATGGCAAGGAGTTACCTCCCCGCCATGTGGGAGAACTGGTTGTTCGGAGTCCCCTACTAATGAGTGGGTATTGGAAGGAGCCTCAAAGGACCAGGGAGGCTATCCGCAACGGATGGTTTTATACCGGGGACTATGCCTATCGAGATGAAGACGGTTATTTCTTCTTCGTTGACCGGAAGAAAGATATTATCCGGAAAAAAGGTGAAAACATCTCCCCTGCCGAGGTTGAGGCCGTCATCAATGAAAACCCAACGGTTTTAGAATCGGCAGTCATAGCCGTGCCCGCTGATCTAGGAGAAGATGAGGTCATGGCCTGTATCGTCCTCAAGCATGGCCATTCAATGAAAGGAGAGGAGATGATCGACTGGTGCAGGCCGCGTTTGGCAGCGTTTAAGCTCCCGCGTTTCGTCCAATTCCGAAAGGAGCTACCAAAGACATCCACACAGAGAATAGCAAAGCCTGTTCTCAAAAAAGAGAAGGATCTGTTAGCAAAAGGGTTTGATCTTGAATGCTATATAAAAGCCCTCGAGGGCTAAGGTTGCAACCTCGCGGCTCCGCCGTCAACAAAAAACTCTCGGTCCGTAGGATTAAATGCAGCATCGCGCCCAGGGGGCAGTGACACGAACGGGATGTTCCGTTTCCCCTGTTAAAAACGACGTCCAAGGGGGAAAACAACTTAGACACGGAGTAGACAAATTGAAGAGGATTGAATAGATTCCAAGTTATATCGAACACAGGGTTTGAATCCCCGTGTTCGACCGGCCAAGAAGTGTTACGAGGTAGTTTTACCCGAGGGAAGCCCTGGGGGAGAGAAAAATCTTAAATGATTATAGATTTTCAAAGTCACGTTTTTCCGCGCCGTTATGTCGAAGAACTGAAACGGATCGACGGAAACGTTGTCCTGGAGCCCAGGGATCCGCAAAGCGGGATGACCTATTTCTATGATAAAGAGATCAAGTGCCGCATCAACACCGCTACTTTCCAGGGACAGGACCCGGATCGCCGAATTGAGCATATGGATCGCCTGGGTATCGACATACAGGTGATCAGTCTCCCCGCACCTGGGGCGGACCGTTTTCCCCCCGAGGACGCTATACCGTTGGCGAGGATAGCCAACGATGCCGTGGCCGAACTCTGTAGAAGACATCCTGATCGCTTCATCGGCCTGGCCACCCTCCCGACCTCTTCCATCAAAGATTCGCTGGCGGAACTGGAACGTGCAGTTCATGAATTAGGACTCAGGGGTTTTGGTTGCTACACCAATCTAAACGGTAAACCGCTGGATAGGGAAGAGCTCTTCCCTATCTACGAAAAGCTGGCGGATCTGAAATTGCCGGTCTATCTCCATCCCACGGCGCCCCTGGCCACTGAGGCCGTTGGCCTGGATATCATGCCGGTGCTCATTTACGGCTGGGCCTTTGACAGTACGGTCGCCATGATCCGGTTGGTTTACGGCAGGGTGCTAGAAAGATTCCCGGAAATCGACTTCGTTGTGGCCGACGTAGGAGGGGTGGTTTCATTCTTCGCCCAGAGGGCAACTCATATCTATAGAGGGAGAACTGAAGAGATACGTGAAAGGTACGGTCTCAAAGAAAGCCCTCTGGATTCCTTGAAACGCTTTTATGTGGATACGGCGGACCATCCGGCTTCGACCCTTCGATCCGTCGTAGACTTTTTCGGCCCGGATCATCTAGTGTTCGCAACCAATTACCCGTACGGCCCGGAGGAAGGATGCCTACTCGTTAAAAACAGTCTGAAAGCCATCGAAGGGTTGGGACTCAGCCGAAAGGAAAGCGATAAAATACTCGGCGCCAATGCAGCGAAGGTTCTTGGGATTTCTGCTCAGTGATTATCTTCAGAAAGAGAAGGGTAAAGGTGTTGGTCTATGATGGAATTGAATCAGTGTCTTAAGCATACTAAAGCGGCTCGGCCCGTTGTCATGGGGCGTCATGGTATGGTCTCCTCAGGACATTACCTGGCCTCCCTCACTGGGGCCAGGGTGTTGGCAGAGGGAGGTAATGCCGTCGACGCCGCCCTGGCCACCTCCTTAGTACTGGCTGTCGTCAGACCACACTCATGCGGACCCGGAGGTGATCTTTTCGCTCTCATCTCCATGAAAGACTCTGGTAAGGTCGAGGCTCTGAACGCTAGCGGGCCGGCGCCGCGGAAAGCCACCATCGACTTCTATAAGGGGAAAGGGTTAACACAGGTCCCTACGGAAGGGCCTCTATCCATTGCCATGCCGGGATTCGTGGACGGTTGGCTGGAACTGCACCGCAGATACGGTACCATGGACCCGGAACGACTGGCCTGTGATGCCGTCAGGTATGCCCGGAACGGATTTCCCCTCTATGGTGCTTTACTGGTTGCGATTAACGAATCGACCTCTTCCGCTTCCGGTCTGAGTCGAGTTTTCCGCGAACCCTTGCCCGATCTGAATCCGGGCCGGTTGCTGGTCCAGCCCGGTCTTGCGGAGACGCTGGAACAGGTGGCTAAAAATGGCAGGGATTCCTTCTATCATGGAGAACTGGCTGCACGTATATGTGAAGGAATTAGGGCTGAGGGCGGGGTATGCGAGGAAGAAGATCTTAAGACAACTCGTGCAGAGTGGCTAACTCCCATATCAACAACCTACCGAGGTTATACCCTCTACGAGCAACCACCCGTTTCCCAGGGGTTCATTGTCCTTGAGATGCTGAACATCATTGAGGGATTTCCCTTGGACGAGATGAACTCCGTGGACATTATCCACGCAATGGTGGAAAGTAAGAAACTTGCATTTGAAGACAGGCTCAAATATTTCGAAGATCCCCGATTCGGAGATCCGAAGCTCTCGTTACTCCTGTCAAAGGAGCACGCACTTGAGAGAAGAGCGGTTATTTCGGACCGCGCCCAGCCACGCGAGGACATCCCGGCATCGTTGGGCAGTGATACCACCTACCTGTGTACGGCAGATCAGCACGGCAACGCGGTTTCACTGATCCAGAGTATCTTTGCTAGTTTCGGGTCACGGGTCGTTGCCGGAAATACCGGCATCATTATGAACAATCGTCTTTCCAGTTTCGGTCTCGATCCGACTAAGGCCAATGCCCTGGAACCCGGCAAGCGACCCGTACACACACTTAATTCCTATATGGTTTTTCACGAGGGTAAGTTTTTCGCTGTGGGAGGGACCCCTGGTGCGGACGACCAGCCGCAGACGAATGTCCAGATTCTTCATCAACTGCTCGATCGTCGCATGGATCCTCAAACGGCAATTGAACTCCCAAGATGGAGCCACCGGCCAGGGACCCCACCTCGGTTGGATGTTCCTGAAGAACTCAGGGTGGAAAAGGGCATACCACCCAAAGTGCGTCAAGGCCTTAAGGCCAAGGGTCACAAGGTTAAGGTTTTGGGACAGTGGCAGTTTGGCGGCGCTGAGTTAATCGTGAGGGATCCAACAACCGGCACCCTAATGGCTGGGGCGGATCCCAGGAGAGAGGGGTATGCCATAGGTCTGTGAGCTGGGAATCGCGAGTTGTTCCTCTCGCGCTCCCGTGTGAAGTTCCTTTGAGAAGTTTTTAACTCATCGCATCTCTCAGCATTACAATGAGCGGGAGCGGAGCAACAGCCAGAGCGACGGTGAGAATATATTTAGGAAAGGAAATAAGCCCGGTCAATCCCGCGATCAAACCGATGCCCCCTCCCCCTCCAAGAAGAGCATTACCCGGAAGATTCAGAGCCACCGCCAAGGCGACACTTCGGTACTTCAACAGCTGTGGCACAACTCGGGTTGGGCCAGCCGACAATAACAGCGCCCGCCGCGCCTCGACGTCTAGTGGGCGCAGGCTCCGCACTAGTTCTTGTGCCTTGCTCAGACCCATGAACCTGAGCGCCCCCAAGATGACATTCTCGGGGATAAGACGCCCAATGAGGAAGCTAAGGTTCAAGGCGAAAACCGTACACAGGTATAACACGATACATATCTTTGCCCCCAGCATGGCCATCAGTACCAGCCCAATCTCGATACCCGGAAAGAAGGGCAGCGTCATGAGCACGATGTAAGAGCCGAGCGATACGAGTATCATCCATTGGAGGGGAGACCCACTGCTCACCCATAGGTTGGAATCCAGATAGTCGGTGACCCAGATGTCTGCATAATTCCCCGCCACTACCAGCAACAGGTAAACCGCTATAAGAGACACAAAACGCGGGAGCCGTTTAGTCATTGAGGTTTGCATGGCTCGGAAAATAGATAAGGATCAACTACGTCAAGCCGCATGATAGGAATATCTGAAGGCGCCCAACTATTGCACTTCCAGGTAAAAACCGATTACCCGGGTTGAGGCTGAGCTGGTTTGTCCCCAGCCGATTTACCCGGTCAGACGATAACCCAACTATCAGCTTAGTGTCAAACTTAGTTTTTGGGAGCCGTGATCCTTAGAACCTGTTCTTTTTTGTGTTCTAACTTGTCGAGACGGGTCGATTGAAGTGTTACGACTTCAAACTTTAAATTCGAGTCCTGCGGCTCGGACGCCTTCGATGGCGCAGGCCTCGTCCTCATCCGCGGTACCACCGCTTACTCCTACCGCGCCGATAATTATACTGTCTTTAAGGATCAACACCCCCCCGGGTACTGGTACCAGCTTGCCGGCGCACATATCCGACAAGGCCCCTAAAAAGGCTGGTTTATCCTTCAGCCGTTGACCAAGCTGACGGCTTGACTCCCCCATCCCGATCGCTCCCCACGCCTTCCCTATAGCAATCTGAGGACGCAAAATACTGGCCCCATCTTCACGTTTCAGGGCTTTCAGATGTCCACCATCATCGAGTACTGCTGCGCACAGGGGTCTGATCTTTAAGGCCCTGGCCTTGGACAGTGTCTTTTCTACAATGACGGATGCCTCTTCAAGTGTAAGCTTCATAAAATTCCCTTCCATCTTTTTGAAATGATTAGCCTTTTCTCTTTGTCGGTAAATCCACACCGCCCACCTGCTGTTTTTGTAACATCCTCTTCCACATACAAACTCGGAAACTCCCTGTCAATCTTATGAAGATGCCGCTGCCAGAAACCTGGTGGGTGCAATTTAGTTTTGCATCTCTAAGGAACCATATTACGTGAATAAGTGTTACTATTGAATGGGAGAATCTTAGAAAGGCATCTCTATGTTGAAAAAGCCTACGGGATCCAGGGACATAAGTTTGAAACCACTTGTTTTTTCAGCCCTTTTTGGATTTTTGCTCATCTTACCCTGGAGAGGGATAGCGAACAGCCAACCCCTCTCAAAAGAGACCCTGGAAAAACAATACTATTCGAGTTCGTTCCGAGCGGCGCCACAAGACGCATTTCCCGTTCTCTTCAACCCACCCATGGGAACGGCTAAAGAGGGTGACCGCATCCTTCAGCCTAACGAATGGGTGATCGGCATCGCTGTGAACCGCGAAGCCCGGGCCTATCCGGTGGATGTTATGGGTTTCCACGAACTGCTCAACGATGTTGTGGGGGGAACCCCTATCACTGTCTGTTGGTGACCATTATGCCAGACGGCTGTCGTGCACAGCCGGATCATTGAAAGGAACGGGAAAAAGACAACACTCAAATTTGGACATGAGGGCGTGCTGTACAGGCAATCCTTTGTCATGTATGACAAGCAGACTAACTCTAAATGGATTCACTCCACGGGGCTTGCCATGGCAGGTAGTCTGGCCGGTGCGCAGCTTAAACTATTACCAAGCCGGGTTGTCCGCTGGAAGACCTGGAGAGAGATCTATCCGAACACAAAGGTTCTGGCACGAGAAGGCCGGTGGGGTTTCATGGGCTCATACATAGCCGGCAGTCAACCCTCCGAGCTCGGTTTGAGTGTCGGTCAAGGCCCCAAGGCTAAACTCTATCCATTTGACGTATTGCTTCAAAAGCAGGTAGTTAACGATGTGGTTGCTCCCCAGTCCATCTTAGTAGTCATGGATCCTGCCGCCAAACAGGCTGTGGCCTTTTCGCGCAAAGTGGCAGACCGGGTTCTGACCTTTGAGCCGGTTGGGATACGAGATAAAAAGAGCCAGTTAATGCGCGATCGAGAAACTGGAACCGTATGGAACCGCATGAGTGGACGAGCTGTAAAAGGTCCCCTAAAAGGAACGGAGGTCTTACCGTTGATTTCAGTGCCTTGGCTTAAGGAGCGCTGGCAACAGATCTACGAAGGGGGAATAGTCTACCAGGGCTCTTGATGGTGCAAGCAATCCGCAAACCTGGTAGCACCTGACCGGTAGCCCTCATTCTATTTGTTGGTAACCCTTTTTCTAAAAATTGGAGGAGTTAGCGATGATGTTTCCGGAACCGGATTTAACTGACCCTGAACGAGACACCGCACCTACGGTCATCCCCCTCCGGCCACCCACGTCAAAGTCTCAAGGAAAAACCGTGGATTCGTACGACTCAGCTAAATGTAGAGGGTATAGTGTCTAATGAGGTACTCGTCACCTCAGAAAGGAGTGCGCCATGACTGCTGAATCGTCGGCACAGACCAGCACAATTCTACCGAGCGACCAAACCGAGGAAAGGTCCCGTTTATACATAGAAGGAATGGTTGCCGGCGTTATAGGAGCCGCAACCATTGCGATATGGTTCCTGATCTTGGACACGCTGAATGGGCACCCTCTGTATACACCTACCCTCCTGGGAACCACTCTTTTCCAACGTGGTGGAGATCTCAGTGGACTCGATAGCCTACAGGTCTCTATCGATATGACCTTAATGTATACATGGTTTCATGTGCTCATCTTCTGCGTCATCGGGGGAATGGCCTCCCGGCTGCTGGCATTGGCAGAACGAAACTTGAATTTCGGATTCGGTATTTTGTTATTGTTTGTCGGGTTTGAATTCGGTTTTATTGTAATAGCCTTTTTGTTCGCAGAGCCCGTGCTGCACGCGCTGGCTTGGCCGGCCGTTCTTATTGGGAATCTACTGGCTGCAGCTACCATGGGGGGATATTTCTGGCGTAGGCATCCTAATCTAATGATCGACCCATAGTAATAAGAGGAAGAGGCCAGGAGGGTCGCATCTGATGCGTTTTTTCACCTCCACTGAAGCCTCATCTGGTTTGGTATCTCAACCCCATGCTAAAAATGACCCTGCCAGACCTTGAAAGCCAGAAAAATTCCACCGCCGATCAGTAGAATTCCAGAAACGTAGTGAAGGAGAGGTTCTAAGCGGGGCGGCAGATGGCGTTTGCCCTGTGCCACAAGGTAGATGGCCAGTAAGCCAAAGGCACCAGTCCCTAGCCAAAAACCCAAAGGGAATAGTAAAGCAATCCAAAAACCATCACTTTCAAAACCTCGCCGGACAAAAGAAGCACCTACGGTACCCCAGTAAAGATAAGGATAAGGACTCGTCAGATGAGTAAGGGTCCCCTTCACAAAACAGGGGAGCTCCCGGTCGCCATCTGCTGACGAAGATCCCTGTTCGTTCCCCATAGGTGTCTTCCTAATGCCCGCACGTATCGACTGCAAACCCAGCCAGCCCAGAAACCCGGCGCCGATTAACCCAAGAACCACCACTCCTCTCCCAGTAAAAAGAGAAGCCTGGAGAAAAAGCCCCAGGGGAAGCATAACCAGGGCATCCACCAATGGCGGCGCCATCATGGTCAATAAGCCGCCCCTTTGCCCAACTCTCAGTGTCTCGGTGATAATGAGAACGATGATTGGCCCCGGGATGGAGGCTACCGAGAAACCAATGGCAAAGGCAATAGAAAAGGTCACAATGGGGAACCTAGAGATTTTTTCCTCCAACGTCAATTGACAAACCAGCCAAGAGGAGTTAAGTTACTTAAAAAGTTCGCTTTTTTGAGGACCAACGATGCCCATCTATGAATATTTATGCCGTAAATGCGGTAATTTTGAAGTGACCCAGAAAATCACGGATAACGCTTTAGCAAAGTGCCCAAACTGTAGGCAGCCAGTCAAAAAACTCATTTCCAACTGCTCTTTTCAGCTTAAAGGGACCGGCTGGTATGTAACCGACTTCGCCAAAAAAGAGAAGGCTCCGGAAAACGGTAAAGCGGCTCAGTCACCTGCAACAGCGGCTAAGGAAAACGGCAAGGCCGGTACCGGCTCGGCTGCAGATAAAAAGACTTCAGGTGAGACGAAGCCCGCCGGTGAAAAAAAGCCTACCAGTTCGAAAAGTTCCGAATCCAGCACCTCGTAGGATTTAAAGATCTTTTTTATCTCCCCTCTTCTTTTTTCTTTCTCCTGGTGGCTTGAAAAACTCGCCCCGTTAAGTTTTATTCAGCCTGGATCATAGGGATCAGCTCTCCTTAAACTCGGCCACAGAAGCCAGCAAAGCAAAAAGGTTGATCAGGTCCCTGTAAGGGGAAGCATGCGTGTCCTGAGACTCCACAAGTGGGACGTTACAATTTCGCACGCGAAGCAGATCCAGGAAAGGCTGCGGGGCCGGCTCTCCTTTGAAAGCACACTCAGTATCAAAACGCTGCGCTGGGTTGGTGGAGCGGATGTTTCCTATACTCGAGGGGACCGGATATTTTTTGCCGGCGTGGTGGTGCTGAGTTTTCCTGACCTTTCGGTTGTGGAAGAGAAATGGGCTAGCGGTGGGGTTTCGTTCCCCTATATTCCCGGTTATCTAAGCTTTCGTGAGGCACCGATTCTCCTGATGGCATTCTCCCGTTTGCATCAGCAACCCGACGTGGTGATTTTCGATGGGCAGGGCATCGCCCATCCACGAGGGCTGGGATTGGCCGCGCACGTGGGATTGTTTTTAGACCTTCCGACGGTTGGGTGTGCCAAATCGAGGTTGGTCGGGGAGCACCGCCCTTTAGGCAAGCCCAAAGGTTCGTATAGTTGGCTTACCCATAAGACACAACGGGTAGGAACCGTGCTCCGCACCCGGGAGAATGTCAAGCCGGTCTTTGTCTCCCCGGGCCATCGGATGAGTCTACAGTGCTCCAGGCGTGTGGTTCTGGCTACCTGCCGAGGTTACCGGCTACCGGAGCCCACTCGCCTCGCCCACCAGCTGGTTAATCGGGTACGAATAGAGAATCGACGAAGCCGCTCGATCCCTTACTAATCCCTATTTTGTTCCCGCTTGCAATTCTGGAACGATTGTCAAGATTTTTACAGGTCGTTGAAAAAGGTCCATCTACTGCGTTGCGCTCGTCGGTTTCTCGCGCGCCTTGTCTTTGGGACCTTTTTTGACCAACCTGAGAACAGGGTTTTTCAACAGGCTGTGTTAGGCCTGATTCTGACTAAGAACGCCAAGATCCTAGCCGCGACCCCCATCGCAGCCTTGGCAGATTCCGCATGACTGTTTACTACGGCCACTGAATAAGCTTAAAGACTATTTAAGGAGAGAAACTCATGAGTGAGATCGAATCTTCAACGGAAACATCGACAGAGCGAGAGCCACCCAGGGTGAAGGGCCCGCGTGTCTGGCTCGACATGGACCAGAAGGATCTCGACGACGCTTACGATCAGAGCTGCTGGGCAGCGAATCGCGAGCATATCAGGGAGCGCCGTCGCCTCGCGAGCGAGCGGGCGATCGCGCGCATAGGGCTGCCTGAGCGCTTGGCCTACGGGCCGACCGAGATCGAAAAGCTCGATATCTACAAATCCGATCGACTAAATGCCCCGATCAACGTTTTCATCCACGGTGGCGCGTGGCGCGGCGGCTTTGCCAAGAACTTCGCCTACATGGCCGAAATGTTCCTCGCCGCCGGCGCACATTTCGTCGTACCCGATTTTGTGTGGGTGCAGGATGCGGGAGGCAGTCTCATGACGATGGCCGATCAGGTGCGCCGCGCGGTCGCCTGGGTCTACAAGAACGCCACGAGCTTCGGTGGCGATCCAAATCGCCTCTATCTTTCGGGTCACTCTTCAGGCGGCCATCTCGGAGGTGTGATTGTGATCACGGACTGGCGCAAGGACTTTGGCCTGCCGGCCGACATTATCAAGGGCGCTTTGCTGGTCAGCGGCATGTACGATTTAAAGCCCGTGCGGCTCTCCAAGCGGAGTAATTATGTCAACTTCGATGACGAGACCGAAGAAGCACTTAGCGCGCAGCGCCACATCGACAAGATCAGTACGCCGCTGATCATTGCTTACGGGACAGCCGAGTCGCCGGAGTTCCAGCGCCAATCGCACGACTTCGCCGCTGCGGTAAAGGCGGCAGGCAAGCCGGTCGAGCTCATCATCGGCGAGGGCTTCAACCACTTTGAAATACAGGAGACTATGGCAAACCCGTTCGGCCTGGGCGGCCGAGCCGCCCTGTCAATGATGAAATTGAAGGTTGACGGGGGTTGAGGTGAGAGTCAAGAGAGAGAGGAAAGAGACGCGAGGCAGTGGGCAATAGGAAAAAGCCAGGAGATAAAAGGGCCAAGGAGAAAAGGGGATAAATAATCCTGGTGGCCGCATGGCAATTTGAAAACCAGCCGTTAAAGAGCCAAGAGCAGACTTGACCACTAGGCTG
>JBHHYU010000016.1:0-39017 GCA_046757725.1 Binatia bacterium | reverse complement strand
TGAGTCAATAAGTCTGTACCTCGACGGCTACCCTCCCGTCCCCTTCGGGTGAGCTTTCCAACGACCTGGGCCTGCCTCCAACCTTCACGTCCTTGTGCTTCAGACCCAAGCCCGCATTTCTTACCGGGTCGCGAAGCGAGGGCGCGCAGATGCCCGTAAATATCAGGCGCACGAAAGACAAAGCGCGCAGGCGTACTGTACCGTACGTCGAGCCCTTTGCCTGAGCGCAACGCCGTAGATGCGGGAAGATGCACACCCGCAACCGTGAGCTGGTGGGAATTGCGGGCTAAGTTTCCTCCCTCAGAACCGGATACCTGGGTGCACGGCGCAGGGGGGCCTGCTCCGAAGAAAGGGGGACGTCCGACACTGGAGCACCTTGAGGAAAATGGGCCTAAATAGGTTAAGTACTTAGGGGCAGAGAAGTACAGGTCTATCGGCTCTCACTGAGGAGCAGGCCCCTGCACCTAACTGGAACGCCACTCTTTTTAACGGAGAGCCCCTGCATCTGCGCCCCTGTTGTAGGAAAGGCATTATGTTAGGAGTCAACGGCAAAGTGCTTATCGTCAGGGTATGGAAAGCATGACCCTGACGATACTGGGACAGAAATAATCGGAAGTTATACGGAAAGTTTATGAAGCCCCATGCCCCTGAAGACTATGGTGTTTCATTATTCACTTTATGACAAGGCTCCCATGCATCCCCTGGTCTTCGTGTCCCTCGACCGTGCATAAGAGATAATAGGAGCCCTGCTTGACAGGAACAAAATAGAAATCCAGCTGCCTGCCAGGAAAAACCTCCAGGGCGGTGAAATACGGCGCTTTAATCTCCCCATCAGTATTCGACTGAACTTTTCTACTCGCCACCGCTTTGAAGAAAGTTGTGGCTACAAAATAATGTTTCTCGGTGCCCGTATTTTTAATCTCAAGCTTGTATGGAGTGTCTTTCTCGAATCGCAGGCCGTTGGGATTGAACGAAAATTCTTTTAACCTAACGGTCACTGTCTTCACTTTCGACCAATCGGTGGCTTTGACAATTTTGGCCGCATCTTGGACATAATCGACTCCGGCCTGGCTGCGTACCACTGGAACACCGCTGCCCAATGCAATAAATGCGATAGCGAGAACCAAAAAAAGGAGGTTGGGTTTTTTAGGCTTCAGCCCACGTATCTTCATTGTCCTTATTGCGAGAGCCAAACTCATGCATGCTATCCTTCACCCCCGTTTGCCCCCTAGATATGAGTTGAGTAGACCCCCGGACCGTCATCTATGTTGACCCGCGAAGTCAGCCACCTTTCGGAGTGCACGAGCACATTGGCGAACAAACCGTTCGGGCACTTTGGTAAATGGCGGGAGTGTCAACAGTCTGTCTGCAAGACTTTCGGTTACCGGCAAACGACCATTCCCGTGGTGTTCTCGGCTTTTTTCACGCATTCCGCCCAGGTATCCGCCGAGGTGCGACATATCCATTGTCCCGAAGACCGGCGACTCAGGTAGCATGTGCCCATGATCACCGATCCTCGCATAACGGTCTCTGCTTATATGAACTCCCTCGGCCTTGGCAGCCTTAATGAACGCCGCACGATCCCAACCGCCGGCATGCGTCGGATCGTACTTCAAGATGAACTCAAGAAACCCACCGCGAATCGCGCCTGCATACGTTTCAATTGGACGCACGGCTCGACACCCTTTGAGTTCGGCACTTAGGATTTCATAGTTTCGACGGCGCCGCTGATTCAGCTCGTCCAGCCGTGACAAACTGCCCAGAGCCAATAGAACCGCATACAAATGGGGGCGGTATTTGACTCCTAGGCTAATGTTGTCTGTATGAAAGGTGTTTTCCAGCTGACCATGTTTGATACGACCATAGTGACCCAACACCAGCATCTGATCAAAGAGAACCGGATTGTTGGTGACTGCAATCCCTGCCTCGCCCCCTGTGACGGCCTTTTCACCCTGAAGACTGAAGCAACCAATGTCTCCCCAAGAACCAACCGGCCTTCCGTGGTAGCTGGCACCGTGAGCGTGAGAACAGTCTTCAATCAATGCCACCTTGTGTCGCCGAGCCATGTCCGCAAATTGATCCATCGCCGCCGGATTGCCCCACATATGCACCACGCAAATTGCCCGTGTTTGTGGTGTGATTCGACGTTCGACATCGTCCGGATCCGCGGTCAGCGTCCGTTCGTCGATATCACAGAAAACCGGCATACCGCCACACTGCAGGATGGGAGCCGCAGAAGCAAAAAAGGTATATGAGGGGACAATCACCTCGCACCCCGGCTTTACCCCGACTGCAAAATAGGCACTGTGAAGCGCGGCGGTGCCGTTATTCATTGTCAACGCATATTTCGTCTCAGTGAGCTTTGCGAACCGGTTTTCAAACTCTTCGATGGGTCCTTCCCCTTTGGCCATAGTGTTGACGTCCCGCCAGCCATAGTTGACAATGGACAGGAGGTCTCGAAGGTGAACCCTCCGCCAGCGTTCACGGTACCGCGTAGATACAGCAGGTTTGCCCCCATGTATGGCCAGCCCATTCGTGCTCATTGGCGATTGCCTCCCTGCGAGCTCGGTTGATTCGTCGCTTGGCCAGGTGAAGGAATGTTGCAGACGGCTTGGGGAAACCGCCGCCAACTCCGGCGATCGTAGTCTCTTTTCGCAATGCCTCCGTAGTACGGACTTGTTTTTTCGATCGGCAGAGAGACGGGTCGGCCGGCCAGTGCAGAGGCATAAATCCCGACG
Source organism: Binatia bacterium (assembly GCA_046757725.1). Classification (GTDB taxonomy): domain Bacteria; phylum Desulfobacterota; class Binatia; order UBA9968; family UBA9968; genus JBHHYU01. Next base: position 36,279 of record JBHHYU010000016.1, on the reverse strand, counting down.
CATAGTTCGAGCGACGCCCGGGCCTCGTCCGGGCCAATGGGTAGAGGTCTTCCCGTCTCGATCGCATCAAGGACATCGGCAATGTATGGGGTATGCGCACAGGGCTCGGATTCCGAGCGCCACGAGGCGCCGGCCGTCATTGGGTATACCGCAAGGACATCTTGCAGTGCCTTTTGCCGCCACCTCTTATCCATAGATTCCAAAGACCAAGGACAGTGCACCGAAGCCAACTTTCCGATCACATCGAAGCCATGAGTGGACCGTTGCGCAGAGACCGTACCGTAGCAACAAGCCATCGCACCGCTTTCGAACCGAACGGTAACCGCGCAAGTGTCCTCAGATTCGATCGGTTCCTTCAACGTGTCCATCACTGCGGATACCTCAACGGCCGGGCCAAAGATGTGGAACATCTGGTCCAACTCATGAATCAGTTGTGTCATCATGGCCCCACCACCAGCCACATCCCAACGTCCCCACCAGTCCATTCGTGTCTTTCCGGGTCTTTGAAACCGAGCATACCGGCTGAACCGCCCGAACAGCAAAGGACCCAGGAGTTGTTTGTCCCGCAGCCAGACCGTCCTTTGGACGTCCGGAAGGTATCGAAACTGATAAACCGTTGACAGCCGTCCAGAAAATCGACGCGCGACGTCCAGAATCCTGTCTGCCGCTTGCAGAGTATGCGCTAGCGGCTTTTCGCATAGGACGTACTTGCCGGCCTCCAAGGCATCAATCACAATCCTCTCGTGAAAGCATGGTGGCGTGCATACCGTCACGATGTCAATATCGTCTCTTTCCAAAAGTTTACGGTAGTCTGGGGTAGCAAAAGGAATGTCGTGCTGGGCCACGGACTTTCGAAGCCTTGTCTCGTCAACCTCGGCAACACCCAATAGGCGCGCCTGACTCGACAATTGGGCATAAGCCCGTACATGCTGTTCGAAGATGATCCCCGCGCCGATGATCCCGACACCGAAGTTCTTGCTCATCGGGTCTCCTCGTCCAGCATGGATAAGATTCGCTGAGGAACCTTTTCCTCTTCTCTGAATACCCCCGGGTCACTGCTCTGGACCTCGTGCCCATCGTTCTTGCGCTTGTGAAGTCGGCGGTACTGCCCAGTTCCAGCTAGAAGGTCGGTGGGCGCACCCCGTTCCACAATCCGGCCCCCCTCGAGAACCAATACAAGGTCCGCCTCTGCCGCCACCTCTAAGTCATGGGTGATCACTAGGCAGGTCTTCCCGGCTATGAGCCGTGTCAGGGCGTCCCGAATGTTCGACGCGCTCTCAACGTCGAGGCCTGCCATCGGTTCGTCAAGGACTAGGATGGAGGCGTTTCGGATAAGGGCCCTGGCAATGGCAATGCGCCGTTGCTGACCACCGGAAAGGGTGGCTCCTTGCTCCCCGATGATGGTGTTGTAGCCGTTTTCGAGTCCCGAGATGAAATCATGGGCATTCGCCGCCTTGGCTGCGCCGATAACCTCCTCGGGCGTTGCGTCGGGTTTCCCATATGCAATATTCTCCATGATAGTGGTTCCAAATAATATAGAATCCTGAAGAACGACACCGACCTTACTGCGGAGGGATTCGCGCCGATAACGATTGACATTTGTGCCATCGATCAAGACGGCACCTTTCTGTGCTTCAAAGAGGCGCAGGATCAAACACACGATGGTCGATTTTCCGGCCCCGGAACTTCCTATCAGGGCCACTTGCTGACCAGGATTGATGGTAAAAGAGGTATCTTTCAGGACCTCCTTGCCGTCTCCATAATCAAAAGAGACATTGTCAAAGACGATCTCACCTGTTAAATTCGCCGCTTCAATAGCATTGGGGTTATCCTGGATCTCAGGTTCGATTTCTAATAGCTCGTTAATCCGTTCAATGCCGGCCATCGCCTTGGTAAACCTGCTGGAGAGTTTGACCAGATTCTTGATTGGCCTGTAGATTTTGCCCACGTAGGACCAGAAAATCAGGACATCACCCGGCGTCATCCGCCCCTTCAGGACTTGCAAGGATCCAAAGAAGACAACGGCCCATTGGCCTATAGCGCTGATAATCTCCACGGTCCGTGTGGCGGTAGCCTCCATGCGGGCGGTTCGTATACCCTCTTTGAGCGTTTGGGCACTTTCTGTTTCGAATAGTTCGTCTTCATATTTCTCCCGGCCGAAGGCCTGTACCAGGCTTACTGAGGCAAGGACCTCGCTAATGCGGGAGGCGAGTTTTCCCTCCTCTTTCCGCTGTTTTTTGGCTGAGGCCTTGATGTGCCGAAAGCGATAAAAGAGTGATGTGCATAGGAGGGGCAAGGTAGCCAGGATAATCAGGCTCAATTGCCAGTTCAGCACGAATAGGATTCCAAACATGCTGATGAGGATCAAGAGATGGGTAACAAACTGCAGTACCGAACCGGCAAAGAGGTCCTTCAGTAATTTTGTATCGCTTACGACTTTGGTCAGGAGCTCTCCAGAACAGGCGCGGTTATGAAACGAAAGGGAAAGCCGCTGGAGATGGGCAAAGAGTTCTCTGCGGAGGGCATAAACCATCTGGTGGCCGATGCGGGAAGTAAAGTAAACTTGCAGATATGTCGATACTCCCTGCAGGGCCCCAATAAGCACGATGGTGAAAGAGCATAATAGTAGGAACCCCACTTTGCCACCCTGCAGAGGGCCTTCCAGAAATGATAAGGCAGGAGAAAACGGCTTATCCAACAAGATATGATCAAAGATAAATTTGAACGGCCAGGGCGCCGACAACTCGGCCAGTATAAAACCGAACATGCAGAGGGCTGCGACAAACAGTTTCCCCTTGACCCGGTAGAGGTGGTTGAAAAGGATCTGTTTGAAGCGACTAACCTGCTTTTTCTTCATCTTCGCGTGAACCCCGTGCTCGGCTTAGGTCAGCAACCCTCTATTCGTAGAGGGGGCACTCTCTTCAAACCTGTCGGATGCCTTTGAAGCTTCGTGGACCATTCGACTGGTGCACCGCTCCCCTCCAGGCTCTATAATCATCTCCAACGGCACTAGGCGGGTCACATGATAAAGCCTTCATGCCGGTACCCTCCGTGGTGTCTGTCCAGGCAAATCGTCGCCACGCGACGGCGATCCCCGACGAAAATTTCGTACAGATATTTGTGGCCTAAATCGAGACTACACCAACTGTCCTCAGGCCACTGCATCAATGCTCCCAGAACCACGCGGTTGGTGCTTCGGTGACCGACGATCAGGATCAGCCCACCCTCCTCGTACTCGAGAATCTCGTTGACGCATGGGATCACTCTCCGTTTCAAATCGGAAAAAGATTCGCCCGCGGGGACACGGTAGCACTGCTTATCCTTTTCTCGTTTCCGCCACAACTGCTGAGCTACGCGGTCGCGGCCATCTCGGAATCTCCCCTGTAGCACGCCAAAGTGAATTTCCTTGAGGGTGTCTCGTGTTTTAATGGGAAGACAATGCTCAGCAGCCGTGGGCTTGGCCGTGTCAACGGCCCGCGTAAGCGGGCTGGTATAAATCGCCGACAAGCCTTCATAACGTAGGGTCCGGGCGAGCCAATGGCTCTGCTGAATCCCCTTTTTAGATAGATGCGGATCAAGCTGACCGGAGACTCGCTTCTGGCCATTCCACTCGCTTTTGCCGTGTCTGACCAGAAATATCTTTGTCGGTAGGAATTTCTTCATGTTACACAAACATCAGAGAACCGGTGGCATAGGGACCTTACTATTGTCCCCATGTGCCGAGATTGAAGGGACAGCCGGCAACGGACCCTCAACGAGGCCCAAATGAACGAGTCTGTTATCATCAATGGATACGGTGACTTTGCCCTTGACGAGTTTGATCTGCTCAATGAGGTCAGCCCTGATTTCCGGATAATGGTTCAGCCAAGGAGGTACGGTCGGTTGATCATAACCAAATTCCACTGTATCTAGCTTCATGTCATTGACCAATTCGATGAAGCTGGGAATTTCTCGAATGTTCTCAACAACTAGGGTCATATGACCAATGAGCTCTATTCTCGATTGATGACGGGCTTTCGCCTCCACGAGGCGTCGAATATTCGCCATAACCTTGTCCCACTTCGACCCTTTGTTGACCATTTCATGTACTGCCTTGGTGGCACCGTTGATCGAGATGGTAAGATAGTCGGATCCTTTAACGATCAACTCGGCCCATTCATCATTAATCAAAAGACCATTAGTGATGAGGTTGACCTTCTTTCCGAGTTCTTCCGTTAAATAACGGTAACACTTCCGACCTTCGATAATAAACAGAGGCTCCCCACCTTGAAACTCGACGAACTTGACAGCATGATAGGGGATCTTGTATTTCCAGATTTTTTCACTCAAGGCAAGGCGGGCACGATGATCCTGTTTACACATGACACACGCAATGTTACATCCCTCACCAAACATTAGACGAACCTTTTTTAAATTCTTTTCCTCAACGGTCAGTGAAGTCTTTTCCACCATATTATTTGTTTTCTCTTCGGGTGACAGAAGAGTACATCCTGAAAAACAATGAAGCTTTCCATTGATGGAACGTTTCCGGTATTCTTGCATCTTTGGACCGTTCCATATTTCCATAAAGTCTTTCTCATTGAGATTCCCGAGTTTGTCCGGTTGAAATTTACAGCAGGCATAGACTTCGCCGGTTGGATCCACATAAACACGGTCCCACAGTCTTTTACAGAATGTCCCCACGGTTTTCCTCCTCGGATAGAATCCATGTGTCTGAATTCCCGCCAAGACTGATTTGACTAGCTAGGTCGATGAGTGTATCCAGTATGTCCAGGTTACCGGCCTTTAACTTTCGTAAACAGCGGGAGGCACGTTCATTGATCAAGGCTGTTGCCATGTACCAATTGAAAACAGATCTGCGCGCTTTCCACGGGACGTTTTGCTGATACTGTTCGCAGAAAACCGTAACCATCTGCTGGATCAAGTGGCTGGAAATACCCTGCACGATTCCGTTAAAAACAATATAGGCAATAAAACTAGCAACGTCTTGCCACGGAGAACCGTGACACAGATTGTCCATGTCGATCAGAGCGATCTGGTCTCCATCCACAAAGACGTTTTTGAGATGCAAGTCTCCATGTACAACCGCGACCGGTTGTTCCCCAAGATTTTCAGATTGAAGAAGCAGACGATCGATCAACGGATCCAAACTCTCCTGACATGAAGGTCTGACTAGAGACAGTATCTGTCTCGCATCCCTCAATCTAGCCACTGAGTCGCTCCTGGAAATCGTTCTAAAATAGAAACCGGGAGACCTGTGTAACGTTGCAACCGTAACGGCTGCCTTTCGCAAAAAGGTGAGGAAGTGCGGACTAACCATATCCCGCTCAAGCAAAGTCGTTCCTGGTAGGCCTAATTGCCACAGAATCTTGAGCTGTGGATGATACCCTAAAGGCTGCGCTATCCGCAGTTGTCCGGACTGCCTGGCATGGCTTTCCCATAACTCACGCATGACCCCGTAGATCTCTGCCCCTTTTTCATCAGCGTAGATCTTTCCATAAAGAAGGGCCGATTGTCTTTCTCCGGTTCGGGCCTGTTGCAACAGAACACGTACCCGGACGGTACAGGTATCTTGCGGTACATAATGGGCAATCTCAGGGCTGACATTGGAAATGTGCCAGCCACGGCCAAACTTGGCGGTAATGATCTCCGGTAGGAGCTCTTCTTTTAAACAATCCGCGTCTACTATCTTGGGCAAACCACGGAGCTTGCAATCGTTCGGAAAGGCCCACACAACCATGTCGAGTTCCGGCAAATAAGTTAGAGGTCTGCCAAACTTGGGGCAGACAAGGTTTTGGGATTGTGCCTTTGTAAATCGAGAGCGGGCTTTCCCGGACGTGAATATCCTGGCGACTAGGATCTGTTCGCTATCCTCTTTTGTGAAAACATCATGTATCGTGAGGCGATAACAGATGGTGCACTTTTTTCTAGGTTTGTATTTGACGCGCTCTATCTGACAGTCGTGAATTCTAAAGCGACTACGGGTGCCACATTTCCACCCCACTGTGGGGGTCCGGGCCGTATCCGTTAAAAACATCTCCTGAAAAATCCCTTGTATGGCGGGTATGTCCAGCGCGATGGCCAGTTGAGGAAGCCTTTCATCATGAGGGACTTCTTGAATGGAAATCATGACCCAGAGCCGACCTTGCTTTGAAACTTTACAATGTTTCCGCCGGCTTCGAGTTTTTCCTGGGTAACACGCGAAAACTTGGACCGCTGCCCTAAAAGTCTCCGGACAAGATCTATTACATGCTTTGCATTGCGATCCCAGGTTCTCTCTTCCTGAAGGACCCATGCTTTGGCCTTTTCGCTAATGCGCCGGCAGAGCTGCGAGTCGGTTGTAAGCTTAACGAGCGCTGCTGCAAGCTGGCCGATGTCTCCGGGCTCGAAAAGCAGGCCGGTTTCTCCGTCCGTGATCACTTCTTCCACCTGACCGATTCTTCCGGCCACCACGGGTTTACCCATGATCATGTATTCAAAGAGTTTAATCGGTGAATAATAAAAATTCTCGTTGGGCACAAATGGCGCTACCGTAATATCCATTGCCCCAATATAGGCCGGGATGTCATCATAAGGGACAACACCGGTAAAGGTTACCGTTTGGCCCAGCCTGCTGGCCTGTGTATATCTTTCCAGGGTCTCTCGGCCGGGGCCGTCGCCAATGAGCATCAAATGAGTATTCGGCGCAAGCGCGTGTAACTCTTGGAAAGCTTTGATTAAGGTCTCCGTTCCATGCCAAGGTTTAAGACTCCCGACAAAACCAATGACCTTTTTGCCGCCAAGTTGATACCGCGCACGTATCGCCTTACCATTTTGTGAACCCGACCGCGTAAAACGTTCCGGATTCACACCATTCGGCAATACCTGGATGCGCGATTCCGGAACACCGCAGGACACCACAAATTCCTGTAGCCGGCGGGAGACGACAATCACTTGATCGGTCTCGGAAAAAATGCGTCGCTCCGCTTCTTGTGTGAGTTCTCGCATTTCCAGACCACATCTTCGTTCTTGCTCGTAGGCAAGCGGCGCATTTACCTCCAAGATGTGAGGTACGCCGAGTTCTCGGGCCAGCCGGATGCCGGCGCAACCGAAAAGAGCATAACGCTCATAAATAAAATCGACCCGGCGTGAACGCAGATGAAACAGCGCCCTCTTATACAGCGTGAGGTTGTAGAGCTGATCGCGTAGCTCTTGTCGAATACGGGTTGTCCTGCCTCGAAACTCGTCAAGCCCTTTTAGCTCTTTAAAGAGCTGGAGATGATGCTCCTGCTGGAGCACAGGCAAGAATGCTACATCTCCCCCGTGATTTTCTTTTTTTCCATTTTCTCGATTCTCAGTGGCAGCCTGTTCCACATTCATGGCCGGTGAGACCACCAAAACGGAATGGCGTGCCTTGCGCAAAGCGGCTACCATTTCGCGCAGGTGAATAGAAGCACCTTTGCAACCAAAAACAGGAACACCAAAGTCAGTACTGATATACGCAACGTTCATAGTAGCATCCGATGACTCATAGTGCAGAATCTCAAAGGCCGATCCGCTGAGTTTGCTGTTCACCGGTGCCAGGTCGCACCATCCTAAATGAGACTTGGGTTTCCACTCTTCTCCCTGCTTTCAAATGCGGCAACCCTCCCATTACTATGAGCACTGCTTCTCGCTCGTAGATACGGCAAAAATAGGTCCTTCAATAGTAGAGTCGTCTTCGTCGCATCGAACGATCTACGGATCTTTTCATGCGCAGCCATTCCTAAACGCCTCCGCAGATCCGGATTCTTCAGTAACTCCTCAATGGCACCAGCTAGGGCATTGGCATTCTTCTGTGGTACCAGCAGCCCGTCGCTCCGATGCTCAACGAGCTCAGGTATCCCGGAAATATTCGTGGAAACCACCGGCACCGCCATGGCCATCGCTTCCATCAACACATTGGGGATACCGTCTCGATCTCCGTTCTCTACAATCTGGCAGGGCAAGGCAAAGATGATAGATTCCTTGTAAATACTTGCCAGCTCTTCTTGCGTGACCGGACCCTCTACCGAAACAGTACGTTCTAATCCCAACTCACTAATCAACTGCCTGATCAGATCCGTTTGTTCATCGGCCTCACCGATAATACGGCATTGAAACGCGTACCCTTTCTGTTTCAGCAAGTGACACGCCTGTAGCAGATACGGAAAGCCCTTTTTTTCCACAAAACGGCCAACGGAAAGTATGCTGGGCATTTTTTTTCCGGCACCTCGATAGTGTGCTGGCGAAAAGCGTATTGTATCTAGTCCGTGATAAACCGTGTATATCGATTGAATCTCAGGGCACAAACTTTCTAGGTATTCTTTGTTTACGATGGTACAGGTCACTACAAACCGAGCCTTTCGTATTTTTGTCTGCAACAGATTTCCAGGATTCAATGTTGGCAAGTAAATATCCTTGGCATGAGCTGTAAAAGAAAAAGGAATTCCAGACAATTGACTGACAAACATGGTTATGGTGGTTGAGCCATGACAGAAATGGCCATGCAGATGGCTAATTTCTCCAGCTTCTAAAACCTTGAGGGCAATATGGCCGGCCAGGAGAAAATCCCTAAGAAATTTCTTTGCGGGCCAGAACCCAGACCGATACTTGAGACTCATGTTCAAGCAGTAGAGGAGAGTTTGGAGGTAAGCGTAGGGGCGCAATCGGAACAACTGAACGTGGCCACGGCAGAATTGGGGTAGATTTACTGCAAGCCAGGTCAGGAAGTTGGTACCAGTAAGGGAGGTAACACTTGGAAGATAGGTCACGACAGCTTTGATTCGGCCCACAATCGCGTGGCTCTTTACGCTTTCCGGCCTGATCACAGAAAAAATACGTATCTTTAGCCCCATGCACTCAAGCTGGTATATTTCGTTGTTGATAAATACATCAGAGAGACGCGGATATCCTTTCATGATATACGCGATCTCGCGTTGCGGTTGGTGATCCATTTTCTTGTGCGTTCCTAAACTTTCAACAGTTTCCTATTGCGCCAAGGCTTCAGTGAGCAACGCTTTTACCCGGGCAGTATTGTGCGCTGATGAAAACTCTCGACAAACTTTTTGCCGTCCAGCTCTTCCAAGCTCATGGCGCACGCGGGGACGGTCGAAGAGAAACGCCAGGGTAGTCGCCAGAGCTGTGGGGTTGCGTGGCGGCACAAGGAGACCAGTTTGCATGTGGTCAACAAGTTCCGGTATGCCTGATACGTTCGTCGAAACCACAGGAAGTTCCATAGCCATTGCTTCTATCAGTACGTTGGGGATCCCATCCCTGTCGCCATTCTCGGCAATCTGACACGGTAAAACGAACAGTGTCGCCTGGCGATACAGCTCCAGGAGTCTGTCCTGCGTGAGCCGACCGAGCATCACGACCGCCTCGCCCAATCCCAGTGCCGCAATAAGCTGTTCGAGGTGAGCCTGCAGCGGGCCATAACCGACAATCTGGCACCGGAAGTGATAACCCTTGGACTTGAGCAGCTGACACGCTTGCAACAAACAGGAAAAGCCTTTTTTTTCTCGGAATCGCCCAACGCTCAATATCGTTGGAGGCTGAAGTCCGTCCTCTGGCGTCCTAGCACCTCCAGAATGAAAACGCCTACCGTCCAGGCCATGATAAACTCGGTAGATCGGTACGGTGTTAGTCGAAAGTTTTTGCAAATATCGGCGATTATATTCAGTGCAGGTAATCACATACCTGGCACACCGCATCTTACGATCGAGGACTGTCGGCGGCGAGAGATAAATGTCCTTAGCATGGGCGGTTATTCCGTACGGTAGACCTGTAAGAAGACGCGTGATTTCGGCAACACTGGCAGGTCTGTTAGCGAAATGCACATGAAGCAGCGTAACCCCCTCCCGCTTGGCAACCCAAGCCAAAAGACCAGCCTGCAGAAAATCTTTGTACCCTCCCCCCTCCTGGCGGCGTAACAAAAAACGCAGCGCACCGAAATAGCGCCCTGGATTTTGCACGAATAGAGTGCAATGGGCCTTCAATACAGAGATTAGCGCCTGCCATCTAGGAGCCGAAAGGTAAATCACTTCTGCACGCACCTTTGAAGTCAACCTGTGAGCTACAGTCTCTGTTGGCTGTTCCAGTGCAAAAATCCGCAAAGCCGTCCCCTGTTCCTCCAACGCAAGGATCTCGTTCAATATAAAGGTCTCGGAGATTTTCGGATAAGCCTTTAGGAGATATCCAATCCTCTCTTCTGACTGGTAAGGTATCATGTGCGATAATATCTCGGAGCGGTACATCAGGCCGCGTTAGTTTCCACCTCTTTACCCAAGAGGGCGCCAAGATGCCCTGTAATGCGCGGTAGGGCCCCGAGGTCCAGTTGCGGCCGGGCCCAACTATCGCAGTTAGCACCATCGAGGACCTCCAACATCGTACGGATTAAGCTATGGGGCGTGAGCCTGTCCGGGTGCATAACCTGCAACAGCCCCAGTTGAGCCATGCGCTCTGCACGGATCCATTGCTCTGCCACGGGTCTGATGCGAGGTACGATAATCGCCGGTTTCTTAAGAGACAATATCTCGCACACCGTATTGTATCCCCCCATCGAAACGATCACATCCGCAGCATCCATATGCCGCAACATGTCGTTGGTAAATTCACACATTTGTACCAGAGGATGCGTGGCTGCGGTTTGGAACAAGCTGGCATGATGTGAACGCGGCATCTCCGGCCCGCAGACAAGGAGACTACTGATGTTTGGCCCGGCTCGGAAATTACTCAATCCTTTGAGGTACGTCGAGAGAAGATGATAGCCGTCCTCCCCTCCGCCGGACGTCACAAGGACACGCTTTTTCGTATCGGATGACCTCTCCAGATCGCGCGCGTCACGTGCTTGACCCGTTACCACTCGACGAATGTAGCCGCAGAACCGTACTTTTTTCGCCACCGAGGGGGGGAATCGATATTCGTGCCGCAGGTCAAAAACCTCCGGTAAACCAACCACGAGGACAAGGTCGTATAACGAACGAATGGCTTCGTAGTACCCATTCTTTTCCCAGACCTTCTTGGTCGCCTCGGGGCTATCAAGGATGTCTCGCAAGAGCAATACCACTTTGGCGTCCCGAAGGTTGGTATGCAAGTGCCTCAGAGCAGCTTGCAGCTCGTTCTCCACGCCGAAAGGTTTCTTGTCAACGAGGACTAAGTCTGGTTTAAAATTGGCCATTGCGGCCAGGATGAGATCGGAGCGTAAGTTGATGATTTCTCCCAGATTGGCACGCATCGATCTGGCCGCATAACCCTCTCGCTCTTTACGACTGAGACACGGCAATTTAATATAATCAAGCCGCTTCGGGATACGAAAGTCGTGCACCATAGGTGATCCCGTAATTAGGAGTATGGACAGGTCGGGTAGGCTGGCGAGCAGGTGCTCGGAAATAGCAAGCATACGGCGGATATTTCCAAGACCAAACGTATCATGCGAGTAGACCATCAGTTTCTTCATAAGACCCGACTCCTACAGGTTGAGCTTGAGTGCCAAAGTGAAGTAGATCCTCTCTCGATTAGTTGAGAAAAAAGGGCTGCCGCGCTCCACGCCCTATAACGCAATGCCTGTGCCAGTCCTTCTGCCTGATGTGTCACCGACATGCTCCTCTACGAGAAATCGTTTATGCACTAGACGTTACAACGAATACGGGCCAGTTCTTTGGTTCCAATCTCCGGCCACAGGAGAAAACAGTGCGGGGCATTTCCACCGGAAAATTTGACCCTCGTGGTGGATTTCAACCAGCATTTACCAGCCCGAATCAGGACCATGCGGCATAGTAAGCGTGACTGGTCCAGTCAGGCTCCTCGAGCATAAAGAAAAAGAATAATTTAGAACTCTGAGGTCTTTTACCGTTTATTATTGGTGCGACCTGCCCGTCCTGAGAATAAGAGAGAGCTTATCTACTCAGAATGGCAGTAGTTTTGCATCTGCAGAGTTCTAATGTCATCGCTTACAGATCTCGGTTTCCTTTCTGGCCTAGGTGTTAGGAAAATTTCATGTTGCGCGGGGATTGGTAGGATCACAGGCCGCGGTACCGGCACGCAGTTCCCTTTATTGACAAAGGGTTCAGTTGGATGCTAGCGTCCGGGCAGCTGTCGGTTCCTGTGGTTACAAAAATGGTGAAAAATACCCCCGATACCTCGAATCCCCTACGGGGATTCAACCTCACGAGGCAGTTCGCTATTTTAAGCTTCATTTGTATCGCTGCTCTGACTGGCGCCCTCTGGATGATTGCTTCATATTATTTGAGCAAGGAAATGCTGGAGCGCGAATGGGACACCACGGCGACCTTTGTCAGGACGGAGGCAAACCAACTTGTATCCTCAGAGGACTTCAAAACACCAGACTACAGCGCGGTAGCTCATAAGTTTGCGCGCCTGCATCAGCAGGTCACCATGATGCCGGAGATCGTACGAATCAAAGTTTACAACTCCCAGGGAGTGATCATCTGGTCCGATGAAAAACGCCTAATAGGCGCAGCGTTCAGGAATAATCCAGAGCTCGAGGAGGCCCTTGAGGGTGAGATCGTAGCTGAAGTGAGCCCAATCGTTAAAGGAGAAAACGTGTATGAGCGGGGTGCTTTCAGCAAACTTGTGGAGGTTTATGTTCCAATCTACTCGAAAAAAGGGCGTGAGATCGTTGGAATCATAGAAACATATCGGTTAGCCGAAACTCTTTTCAAGGATATCCAACGCGCGAGGCTAGTGATTCTACTTGCAGCGATTCTTGGGGGGCTGTTGTTGTATTTCTCACTGTTTGCCATCGTCAAACGAGCATCAAATAAGATCAGCGAGCAGCAACAAAACCTCTTGACGATGCAGTCAGAGTTGGTCGCCTCGCAACGAATGGCAGCGATTGGAGAGATGGCTGCCGCAGTCGCTCATGGGATCGGAAATCCGCTCTCCTCGATTCGGGCGGCAGCCCAGGTCGCAAAGCTCGAATGTGAGCAGCAGATCGGATGTGATCAAAGCGAAAAAACTCAAAAAAACCTGTCGAACATTATTGGAGAGGTTGATCGAGTAGAAAACCGCATTCGAGGATTATTAAACTTTTCCCGTCCCCTTGAGCCGCATTTCTCCCTCGTCGACATCAATGCCGTTGTACGAGAAACGGTGGAGGCCCTCCGCACCCGTTTTGAGAGGTCCAAGATCACCCCACGGTTGGAGTTGGACCCCACCCTTCCGAAAGCAACCCTGGACCCCTTTCATGTTGAACAGATTCTGCTAGGGCTTCTCACCAATGCGATCGAGGCAACCCCACCGGGTGGAACAGTCACTGTCATGACGGGCATCGTCCCCTCGCAAGCAAGCTCCCACGGGGTCCGTATCTCGATCGAGGATACCGGAGAAGGCATCCCACCCGAAAGCCACGGCCGAATTTTCGAGCCGTTTTTTACGACCAAACCACAGGGTACAGGAATCGGATTGCCTCTGACGAAGAAGTTCGTCGAGAGGAACGGTGGGGTCATCGCTATTTCTAAAGGATCAAAAGGGGGAACACGCGTGGATTTTACTCTTCCCATCGCAGGCCCGAATAGAAGGTAACATGAACACGAGCATTCTGGTTGTTGATGACGAAACGGTACTGGCCAAGGCCATTGCAGATTTTCTTGGCCATTACGATTACTCCGTGGGCATCAGTACGACAGGCGAGGAAGCTCTCTTAGCAATCAAACAAGAGCCGCCTGACATCGTCGTTCTGGATTATCGGCTCCCCCGCATGGATGGTTTAAAGGTTCTTCGAAAGATCAAGGAGACCCGACCAGAAATCGAAGTCATTATGATGACCGCACACGGTTCGGTCGCAGGGGCTGTCGAGGCAATGAAACTAGGTGCCTTCGACTACGTCGCTAAACCGATCGATCTTGAAGAGCTTGGCCTCACCTTAAATAGGGTGTCCCAGTCCCTGCACCGATCCCACGAACTGGACTATCTCCGGTCTCGGGCCGCTAGAAACAACCCCTCGCATGAGATCATCGGCCAATCCGAGGGTATGCAGCAAGTGCGGACCCTTATCGATCGGATCTCATCGATCGAAATTAACTCAGGGCTAGGTGCCCCCGCGATTCTCATCACCGGAGAAACAGGAACCGGGAAAGAACTGGTTGCCCGGGGTATTCACCATAACAGCTGCCGCGCTTCCGGCCCGTTTGTCGACATCAATTGCGCGGCGATCCCGACGTCCCTCCTGGAGGCGGAACTTTTCGGTTATGAGAAGGGCTCCTTTACCGATGCAAAGGCACAAAAAATTGGGCTATTCGAAGCAGCGGACGGCGGAACCCTGTTTCTAGACGAGATAGGATCAATGGAACTTAATCTTCAAGCCAAGCTATTAAAGGCGATTGAAGAGCGAACGGTCAGACGACTCGGGAGTCTTAGGGGTCGCCGATTCGACGTGATGATATTGGCGGCATCGAACCAACCACTCGAGCAGGCAATTCAGGACCAGACTTTCCGTCAGGATCTCTACTACCGCCTCAAGGTCCTGACCGTCAACCTCCCTCCACTCCGAGAGCGTGGCGATGACGCCGTTTTTCTCGCGGAGCATTTCGTTCACCTGCACAGCCGACGTTACAGCCGAGGGGATAAACGATTGACCGATACGGCAAAGACAGCCATCGCCAGGTACAGCTGGCCAGGCAATGTTCGGGAACTGCGCAACATGACCGAACGAGCGGTTCTCCTCACTGTCGGAAAAAGTATTACTCCCGTAGACCTTGGCTTCAGCCCTATTCCTATTGGAATAGAACCTTCTCCTGCCGGGACCGAAGGCAACGTCATCACCATTGATATTTCGCGTGGGGTGGTGCTTGAGGAGCTCGAGCAAACAATCATACAACGCGTGCTTGCCCACACCGGATGGAATCGAACCAAGGCAGCTCAACTCTTAGGCCTTTCGAGGGAAACGCTCAGGTATCGTATCGAAAAATATAACCTTCAGGCACCGGCGAGTCCTCTCAACCCATAGCAACTGCAACTCGACCCACACGTCCGGACACAAACGACAACGGGATAAAACCGTCAAATCGATACCCGCACAGCCTATCGAACAGCAGAACAGCCAAAGCCGCCAAAAGCAAAGAGGCGTAAGAAAACTAAAGCCTCTTTAGTTGCTCAGTACAACTTGAACATGATCTTTCCCGCAAACAGAATGAAAGTCGCCTAAACTGGCGGCGAAGCCTTGGGCTTCTTGCCAGCAATAGGGATCTCTAGCCGGCCGATCTTGCTGATCTCCACGACCATAGTTTCACCAGGATGGATCTCCCCTACTCCCGGCGGCGCCCCTGTCGAAATGAGATCGCCCGGATACAGTGTCATGACATCAGAGGCATACGCGATCATGGCAGGAATTTTTACCAGCATTCCACTCGAGTTAACCTCTTGCTTCAAGTCACCATCAACCCAGAGTTTGATGTCCAGATCGTGCGGATTGCTGATCTCATCTGCGGTGACCAGCCAAGGGCCGACAGGGGTAAATCCATCGTAGGATTTTCGGCGCGATCTATCACCTTCTCCTCTAACGGTCACATCAATCGCTATGGTATAGCCCAAAACATGATCCATGGCATCGGCTTCGCTAATATGTTTTCCACCTTTACCGATAACGAGGGCGAGTTCGGATTCATGGTGGATTTCTCTCCCGGGAACATTGGGTAAGATAAGCGGCTCGCCGGGCCCAATGATTGAGCTAGGGGCTTTAAGAAACACTCCGAACTGATTGAGCCAACTCTGTGTGCCGCTTCTTTTCCTCATCTCAGTGACATGAGCGGCATAGTTGGCTGCAGCGGCAATGATCTTAGAGGGATTGAGAATCGGGGCTTCCAGATGAACTTGAGAGAGTGACTTTCGCTGACCTTCTCTAGCGAGAATCTCGAATGTTGAACGGATTGTCTCAAAGCCTTGACACATGCGCACCCAGAAGTTCGCAGAAAATCCTGGATCGTAATGTGGCAACCCATCCGTGACATCAACGATCTCCTCTCCCTCCACGACACCCATGCGAAAACCGTCGAAAATAGCAATAATCATTTGGTTACCTCGTTCAATAAAAAGTTAGGTTCCAAGAAGTTCTCCGTCCGTTTTTTTTATACCCTAGGTAGCGTCCAGCGTAAAGATTTCCTCTGATTTAAACTGTGAACTCCATGTATTCTTTGAGCCAACCAATGCAGTACTGGATTTTGAGAACTTATGAGATCCTCGAAATGGGCCTATCCCAACACCCATAAACTTTTTGATCCTTCCGGTTCCCAGTGCGGGGAAACCTTTATCAAGTGATTACTTTCATTCGGAGAAGGGTTTTAGCCATGTTGTAGGGATTAGAACCGGATGCAAGCAGGATTTGGAGACAGACTATCTGGCAGACACCGACGGCGGCGGAAGCAAGACTCGAACGCGGGATGACGCAAACCCTTGCCGGGCGGTTGGACGTGCAGGGATCTGCACTCGATAAGCTAAGATGAGACTAGTTGGAGAGGCCAAACAACCCAAAAGCTACCAGCGGAAAAACGGCCTCATTCACCATCGCAGATTCCTTCGGTTACAAGTTTCCTTGGCTATTACATGGACGGGCTGGTGACCTTACTGTCGTTATCAAACCCACCGGCAGCAGCTACTATCGCAGGTGAGACGAAAGCCGCGGTCAGGACGGAACTCAAGATCCAGTCCAAAGTTGTGACTCCGCCCGATTGGGCGGTAGTACCAGCTAGCGCCGTTGCCATAGCTTTTCTGTTGGCTGAAAGCGTCCAGATGACGGTGAGCCCGTCTTTTTTCAAAGAGGCTACGACGGTTTCTCCCCTATATCCGGCCTTACGGGCATCAAGCGTAAGATGAACCTGGCCTAGGGGAAGTTTTTCGAGGGCGTATTGACCTTTCCTATTTGTAATGGTTTGCCGAATCACCTTTCCGCCGGCGTCTTTAACGCTGATCTTTACTCCTGCAACAGGATGGCCATGTGCAACTAGCACCGTCCCCGTGATCCTGGAAAATAGTTCTTCGCTAAAGGCCCCCGGAAGTCCAACAAAAAAAACGACCATAACAGCGACTAAACTAGCGCATGTTCTTCTCATAGCACCTTAACCCTCCTTGGTTAATACCGGTTACCCCTAGGTCTATGAAATTCACCATATCAATTGTTTTGCTAAGCAGCCGACTTTACGCCGATAATGACACGTTTATCCGCCTCTGTCAAGTTTTTTTACAAACTAACCGGAGGGTGGACGTAACAGTTTAGCATCGGGGAATGAAATCTCGTGCGAAACACCCTAGTTCCCAAGACATCACTGCAGGTTCTCATCCCGCCGGCATGGTGCCTATCCGTAGCCATGATGGTCGACCCATGTTTCTCTATTCACCACGAAGCGCACCAAGGACACGAAGAACGGACAACCGGATTAGAAGAGCAACCGGATTTCAAGAGGCTATTGTCTTCCTTCGTGCTCTTCGTGTCCTTCGTGGTGGTGTACTTCGGATAGAGTACCAACAGCGTGAGACACTGCACTAGGTGATTCATCCACGGAAGGATATGGCTTCCTCTGCCTGCACCACGCTACGACTATCTAGAATAGTTATTCTTGAGGATAGGCCATCGGACAAGTAGCGGGATGCAGTTGGGAACGGACCAGAAAAGGAAAGAGCTGCGCCTTAAGCTTTGGCTGCCTGAGGCTCACGGCGTGCCGCGGCCTTAATGGCTTCTCTGGCAATGGCAATTCGGCCTGTCCGCACAAGATCCTTGATCCCCAAGGGCCTAAGGAGGTTGATGATCGCCTGTATCTTATCTCCATCGCCGGTGATCTCAATGGTGTAGGTCTGGGCGGTAGAATCTACGATCTTCGCCCGAAATATATCGCAGATCCGCATTGCTTCATCCCGGTGCTCCGGCCTCGCATTGATTTTGATGAGTGCGGTTTCCCTTTCGACATAGTCAGCTTCACTCAGATCAATGACCTTCAAGACCTCGATTACCTTATTGAGCTGCTTCATGATCTGCTCGAGAATCTTTTCATCTCCTCGAGTTACGATGGTGACCATGGAGGCGGTTGGATCCAAAGTGGGCGCAACGGAAAGGCTGTCGATATTATACCCGCGAGCGCTGAACAGACCTGAGACACGGGCTAAAACACCGGACTTGTTCTCGACGAGGGCTGATATGATGCGTTCCATCTGGAAATGTTTTTAGGCAGGGAGAACGCCTTCTGCTTCATCAGCCTTTTTCTTCCCCGCTCCACCCTTTGCCGCTCTTCTCAGTTCGGGCGGATCTTCTAAGAGCATCTCGTGGTGTGCCCCACCAGCCGGAATCATGGGATAGCAGTTTTCGAACGGGTCCACATGAAAATCCATCAGGACGGGTCCTTTATGTTTTATCCCTTCACGCAGTACAGCCTCCACTTCGGCTGGCGTATCAGCGCGCAGACCAAGTATTCCATAAGCCTCGGCCAGCTTGACAAAATCAGGTGTCTTGCCCATATCGCTGGCAGAATATCGGCCCTCATAAAACAGATCCTGCCACTGCCGAACCATCCCATAAAACCGGTTATTGAGTAGAACGATCTTAACCGGCAGATGATGCTCCTGGGCCGTAGCAAGTTCCTGGAGATTCATCTGGAAACTACCCTCGCTGGTGATGCACACCACCAGCCTTTTAGGATGCGCCTTCTGCGCGCCAATTGCCGCGGGGAAGCCGAACCCCATCGTACCCAACCCTCCGGAGGTGATGAAGGCGCGTGGCTTGGGCCCGTTGAAATATTGGGCAGCCCACATCTGGTGTTGCCCGACGTCCGTAACAACAATCTCTTCGTTTTTGGCCATCTCGAAGAGTTTCTCGATCACATACTGCGGTTTGGACACTTGATCACCCTGTTCGTAGCGTAACGGATGCGCCTTCTTCCACTCGTTAACCTGTTTGAGCCAGGGGCGGCGCTGGTCTTTCAAGTCGCTCTGGTTTCCATCCATAGATCGCAAAATCATATTCATCTGCCGGAGCACGCTTTTCACATCCCCTACAATCGGAATATGGGCATGAAAATTTTTCTTGATGGAGGTGGGATCGATGTCGATGTGTATCACGCGAGCGCCCGGACAAAACTCCGAGAGTTTACCCGTCACTCGATCATCAAACCGTGCACCAGCTGCAATGACCAGATCGGCATGATGCATGGCCATATTGCTCCAGTAGGTTCCGTGCATGCCCAGCATTCCCATAGAAAGCGGGTGATTTCCCGGAAACCCCCCAAGACCCATTAGCGTCATGGCAACAGGAATCTGGTTAAGCTCTGCCATCTCCAGAACTTCATCGGCTGCATCAGAAAAAATCACACCACCGCCAAGGTAGATCACTGGTTTCCTGGCTTTCACGATCTCGTCGGCGGCCTGTTTAATCTGGTACTTGTTCCCATCGTATGTAGGGTTATAGCCGCGTAGCTTAATTTTGTCCGGATAATGGAATTCGGCCTTGTCCGTGCTTACATCTTTTGGGAGATCGACCAATACCGGCCCAGGCCGTCCGGTCGTAGCAATATAAAAAGCCTCTTTGACTACTTGTGCGAGGTCATGCACATCCCTCACCAGGACGTTGTGCTTAGTACAGGGCCGGCTAATTCCGAGGTTATCCGCCTCTTGAAAGGCATCGTTGCCAATAAGATTGGTAGAAACCTGGCCTGCAAAGGCTACCAGGGGCACCGAGTCCATATAGGCATCTGCCAATCCGGTAACGATGTTCGTCATTCCAGGACCGGAAGTCACCAGCACTACGCCCGCTTTCCCAGTAGCTTTGGCATAACCTTCAGCCATGTGAGCCGCCCCTTGTTCATGACGGGTCAGGATAAATTCAATGTCTTTTTGCTGGCAGAGAACATCAAAAATCTTAAGAACCACTCCCCCTGGGATTCCGAACACGACGCGAACCCCTTCGTGCTTGAGTGACTCTGCAAATATCTCTGCGCCGGTCTTTTTCATTGCGCTTCCCTTTGCCTCCCTGCAGGCCGATATCGTCCGAGGATCTCCATGATTTTATCTTTCCCAATAAGCTTGAGTTTTTGAAGCCTCTTCTTTTCGATTTCCTCTCGCGGCGTTAGATAAGATTTATGTTGGTAGCCTAGAAGTTTCTTTTCCAGATCCTGATGCTCTTCATAATATTTTTTCAGCTCTGCATCCTTGCCCAATAAAGAGACGATAAACTTTTCTTCTCTTGTATCCATATGAGAGCCTCCTTATTCATCCTTTTGAACTCTTTTCCACATCCTAGCATCCATTTCTCTCGCAATCGGTATAAACTTAGGCAAGACAATTTATCCCACCGCTGCTCTTTTGTCAACGAAAAAAAGCCCTAATTTTTCAAATAGTTAACCCGCTTTTGACCTCGGCTTCTGAAGACCTGAGATACAGCGGGATCAGTTCGTTCTGCGTATGGAATCCCCGCTTTTGAACTATTCCTTCTGCCAACCGGGCAACTGCAGAGGCTATTGAAGGGTAACGCTCGCCCATGGTTACGAGGGAACTCTCCCCTAAAACCTTTTTTATCAAATGTTCGTAAGCTGTGGCACCATCCCCAATAAAGAGACAGGACCCATGGCTGCTACGGGATCGAACATCCTCGATAATTCTCTCGGGAGATAAAACCGCGTCTTCGATAAGGCGCTCAACCACATCACCTCTACTACGAAATAGCGCGGCATAAACCTCCTTTTTCCGGGCATCGAGCAAGGGACAGATCAATCCCTCCCAGCCCGTCACCCGATGTGCCACTGCAAGTAACGTCGAAACTCCAACCACCGGGATCTCCCATCCGTAGGCAAGACCTTTCACGGTACTGAGTCCGATGCGAAGTCCGGTGAAGGAGCCTGGACCTATTGAAACAGCTAGGGCAGATATCTCAGGTAACGAAAGAGCAACCTTTTGGAGAAGCCCTTCGAGTAGTGGTAGCAGGGTCGCTGCGTGGTTCGCCCGAACTTTCTTAAAGGGAGAAGATTCGCCATCAATGTTACCCCCCCCTACTTCCTCCAAGATAACCTTTCCTTGTTCTACCAAGGCGGCACTCGCGGTAGCCGTGGCCGTGTCGATCCCGAGAATTTTCATATTAAACTTTCAACGGTTGGCAACGTAGGATGGGACATTCCCCCTTTCCTCGTATCAACGAAAGGCTAACAACTGACGCCTGAGCGCCGTCCTGACGTGAATTACTCAAAAAACCTACTAATATCATTGTAGGATGCGAACACCATAACAAGGATCAAGACAAAAAGGCCCACCTGTTGCGCCCTCTCGCGAACCTGGAGTTTAACCGGCCGACCGAGGAGGAGTTCGATAACAAAAAACAAGAGATGCCCTCCATCGAGCACCGGTACAGGCAAAAGATTCAAGACCCCGAGGTTAATACTTAGCACCGCAATAAGCATGAGAAAACTCCGGAGCCCCTCTTGTGCTTGCTGCCCTGCCACCTGCGCAATCAGAATGGGTCCTCCAATACTCTTACGAGAAACATCACCTTTGATCATCTTGTAAATCGCAATCAAAGTGATACGACTCCACTCGCCGGTTTTATAGAAAGCCTTACCCACGGCGACCGAAGGGGAACTCTTTTCGAAAAACGCCTTACTGCTGGTCACACCAACGACCCAGATATCTATTTCCTCCCCAAAAAAACTTTTTCCTTTCTTTTTCATCGGTTGGACAGTGATCTGTATTGGCCGGTTGTCCCGTTCAACTTGAAAGATCAAAGCCTTTCCGTGACTGGACTGGATGCGTTTCGCCAGTTCCTGCCAATTGTTTATAGGTCGGCCATCTACGCTCACAATAAGGTCTCCCTTTTCTATCCCCGCCCGAGCCGCCGGAAAATTGGGCTTCACGCCTCCTACTTCGTTCGTCAAAACAGGAACTCCATAGACCGTAAAAGCCCAGAAAAAGATAGCCACCGCCAGGAGGAGATTAGATAGCGGACCCGCGGCTACAATGGCTATCCGTTTGGCAAGTCCCTGATGTGAAAAGGATTTTGCGATATCCACTGCCTTTACATCTTCTTCAGGATCTTCCCCCACCATTTTGACATACCCACCCAGGGGAAGGGCGCTCAGAGCGTATTCAGTTTCTCCAACCTTCTTGACCAAGAGCTTTGGCCCAAAACCTAGGGAGAAAGTCAGAACTCCTACTCCAGACATCTTAGCTACAAGAAAATGGCCGAACTCGTGGATAAAAACCAGAACCCCCAACCCTACGATGGCGGATACAACAGCATAAGCGAGTGTTACCATTGGCTAGTCTCCTAAAAGGTTAATTAGTTCAGTTAATGCCGGCTCCATATAGGTTTCCCCTCTATGAGAGACGCGGATTTCTCCCGTGCCCACCGATCTTTTTCTAATATCTCCTCCACCTCTGTAGGATCCGTGTTTGTATGCGCCGCCATTGTCTTCTCAATCACTCGGTGGATGTCACGAAAACCGATACGCTTTTCCAAAAAAGCGGCCACCGCCATCTCATTGGCGGCATTCAAAACTGCAGGCATCGTCCCTCCTGCATCTAAAGCCTGATAGGCTAGGTTAAGAGCAGGGTACCTTTTTTTTTCAGCCGGAAGGAAAGTCAGCTCACCTAGCCGAGTTAATTCTAGCGGCCGCCAGTTCATTTTGAGCCGATGAGGATACGAAAGTGCATAGGCAATCGGTATGCGCATGTCCGGGATCCCCAGCTGTGCCATGACCGAGCCATCCTGGTAGCGTACCATGGAATGAACAATGCTCTGCGGATGGACCATCACCTCTACCTGGGATGGCTTCATGTTAAACAGCCATCGCGCCTCGACCACTTCCAATCCCTTGTTCATCATGGTGGCTGAATCCACAGTAATCTTTGGTCCCATTTTCCAGTTAGGGTGCTTTAGCGCCTGCTTTACACTAACATGATTTAAGCTCCTAAGCGAATTACGGAGGAAGGGGCCCCCCGAGGCCGTGAGAATAATCCGTTCCACCTCTGCCCGGTGATTCCCCTGCAGACATTGAAAAATGGCACTGTGCTCACTGTCTACGGGGAGAAGCCGGGCACCGGTTTTTCCGGCCTCCTGCACAAAAATTTCTCCGGCCATCACCAAGGCCTCTTTGTTGGCGAGAGCCACCTCTTTCCCAGCACGGACTGCCGCCAACGTAGGCACTAAACCTGCACCTCCAACGATGGCCGCTACGACAACGTCTACACCACGAGCCGCGGCTACCCGGGCTGCTCCCCTCTCCCCCCAAGAGATCTCCGGTCTCCGTGTTCCGACCAGTTTGCGTAGGAGTGGGATTCCCTCTTTTTCACTAACGCTAACACGATCTGGGGAAAACTCCCGTACCTGCAAGGCAAGGAGCTTTAGGTTGCGACCGGCAACTAAACCCCGAACCCTAAATTCGCCGGGAAAGCGCCGGACCAGGTCAAGGGTACTGACTCCGATTGACCCTGTAGAGCCAAGAATAACAATCGACTTCATGGATGGAACAACCTCAAGTAATAGGTGATAAACACAATCGCGAATATAAGACTATCCATGCGATCTAACAAACCGCCATGTCCCGGAAGCAGGCTACCGGAATCCTTGACCGAGAAAACTCTCTTTATCCATGACTCAAAGAGGTCACCCATCTGACCGAGTATGCACAAAACAACTGAGAGCCAGAGAATCTCCACTAGGGGCATGGCAGGCAACAGAAACCCGTACCCGGCAAGCCCCGCAAAAATGCTCATCCCAACGGAACCGATGGCCCCCTCAACCGTCTTTCCCGGGCTAATTTCAGGCGCTAATTTGTTCTTTCCTAGAAGGTTCCCAACAAAGTACGCCGCCGTATCTCCCGCCATAATAACCAGTAGCACAAAGAAAACCCATGCCTTTCCATCGGGAGATCGATAGAGAAGGACCAGATGGGGAACAAGATACCCAATGTAAAGCATTCCGATAAGGGTCCATCCCAAGTGCTGATATCTTTCCTGTAGTGGACCGCGAAAAAAAAGATAAGTCGAAAAAGTAACCACGATCACCCCAGTGAGCCATGGCCCCGGTCCGGGGAAGCCGGGAACGAGAATTCCTAAAGAGAGTAAACTTCCGGCGCATATCCCCAGGGCCCTCTCCTTCCAGAGAGCGAGAAACGCCATACTGAAATATTCCCATAGACTAACCACCGTAACAATAAAAACCAATAGGGAGAACTGCCACGGGAGTCCCCAGCCAACGATGAGAATTATAAGGGGAATTCCTACCAGGGCGGTGATCACCCTAGGCATGTTTTTTGTGCTTTTGGTCCTCGCCAAAGGATGGTAAGTCCTGCGTCAACTGCTCATCGGCCCGGCCAAATCTCCTGCGCCGCCGTTGATATTCCGTAAGGGCCTGAATATAACTCGGTTCCCGAAAATCCGGCCAGAGTGTGGGTGTGATATAGAGTTCCGTATAACAAATTTGCCAAAGAAAGAAATTGCTGATCCGCATCTCACCACTCGTACGAATAAGAAGATCCGGATCCGGGAGAGTCCTTGTCTGCATATTAGCAGAGACCATCTCCTCGTCAATGTCCTCGATAGCGCAAATTCCTTCACTCACCTTGCGAGCAATTTTTTGAACCATGCCAATGATATCATTACGACCGCTGTAGCTCAGAGCCAGTAGGACGGTCATTCCGGTGTTCTTTCGGGTTGCCTTCACCACCCGTTCTAAGGTACCTAAAACCGTGGCTGGAAGTCGCTTTTTTTCACCTATGGCCATGAGACGAATCCCATGGCGCATCATCTTGGGTTTTTCTGCCTCCAAGTAATGCCCGAGGAGTCCCATCAAGGCATGTACCTCATCCTTGGGCCGCAACCAATTCTCTGCTGAAAAGGCATAGAGGGAGAGATAGGGGATGCCCAACTTCCGGCTTGTCTCCACAACGGCTCGCACCGAAGTTCGCCCCCGGCGATGTCCCTCGATTCGGTTCTTGCCTCTCAACCTAGCCCAACGTCCGTTGCCATCCATAATAATGGCCACATGCCTGGGCAACCGACTCTTGTCTAGGCCCCTTAAGTTCATCTGGTTTTGAAAATGCCTGAAGCGTGGTTTCCTGTGTTTCAGACCTCCATGATCTCGTCTTCCTTGTTCTTCAGCACCTTGTCTACCTTTCCGGCATAATCATCAGTCAGTTTCTGAACGCGTACCTCACAATGCTTGAGCTCGTCTTCAGTGATTCCCTTTTTCTTTTCCAATCCCTTCAGCTTCTCAATGGCCACCCGGCGATGATTTCGTACTGATACGCGGAATTCTTCTGCGAGTTTTTTTACATGCTTGACGAGGTCCTTGCGTCTCTCCTCCGTTAACTCGGGAATTGGAATACGAACCACTTTCCCGTCATTGTTGGGCGTTAAACCAAGGCCACCTTTAAGAATCGCTTTTTCAATATTCGCAATGGCTCCAGCGTCATACGGTTGAACTATCAAGAGACGGGGCTCCGGCGCTCCCATATTGGCTAACTGATTTAAAGGAGTTTGTGTCCCATAGTAATCTACCATGATGCCTTCCAGCAGTGCCGTTGAAGCTCTCCCGGTGCGCAGTTTTCCAAGTTCCTTCCGAAAGGCCAAGATAGCTTTCTCCATCTCTTTTTGGATCTCTGCAAAAAAGGCCTCGTTCATCTTTCCCCCGTGCTCACAACGGTCCCAATTGCCTCCCCACAGACCACCCTTTTGATGTTACCCTTTTTCATAATATTAAAGACAATGATGGGTAGATGGTTATCCATACAAAGGGAGATCGCCGTTGAGTCCATGACCTTCAATTCTTTATTCAGGACATCGATATAGGTCAGATTGCCGTACATCTTGGCGCCTTCGTGGCTCAGAGGATCCGCATCATAGACTCCTTCCACCTTGGTAGCCTTAAGAATCACCTCAGCGCCGATTTCCATGGCTCGAAGGCTTGCCGTAGTATCAGTGGTAAAATACGGATTGCCCGTCCCACCCGCAAGAATGACGATCCGGCCTTTTTCCAGATGTCGCGTTGCCCGTCGCCGAATGTAAGGTTCTGCGACTTGCCGCATTTCCAGGGAAGAGAGAACCCGTGTGGAAATACCGATCTTCTCCAGGGCATCCTGAAGGGCCAGTCCGTTGATGACGGTGGCCAACATCCCCATAGTATCGGCACTCGCCCGCTCCATGCCCTCCGCGCTCGCCTCGGCACCCCGAAAGATATTACCTCCTCCGATCACTAACGCCAACTCACAGCCCATCTCCTTGATCTCTTTAATCTCCTCAGCAAACGCCCGAACCATCTTGCCATCAATTCCGAACTTCTGCGCTCCGGCTAACACCTCTCCGGTTACCTTCAGGATAACTCGTTTATATTTGAGATTACCGTTACCCACGGGATGCATCGGAAGCCAACTATCGATTCTTACCCCCCGGTCCGTTCCCCTCCACTCCCTCACCGAGGTGATAGCGAACAAAACGACTGACTTGGATATTTTCCCCAAGCCGAGCCGCAGTGTCCTGAATCAGATCTCCAACCTTACGATCGGGATCCTTGATAAAAGCTTGCTCCAAGAGACAAACCTCAGAATAGAATCGCTCCATCTTTCCTTCCACAATTTTGTCCACCACTTTCTCAGGTTTGCCGAGATCCACCGCTTGACGACGATAGATCTCGCGCTCCCTGTCCATTTCCTCCGGCGGTACCTCTTCCGACCGGATGTATCGGGGGTTTGCGGCTGCGATCTGCATTGCGATATCTTTTAGCAGAGTTTGAAACTCCGCCGTCCGAGCTACAAAATCCGTTTCACAGTTAAGCTCGGCCAGGACACCAATTTTTCCCCCGGCGTGAATGTATGCCCCGACCATTCCCTCTGCAGTTACACGACCCACTCTTTTGGCCGCCGCTGCGAGGCCCTTGCGGCGTAGATAGTCTACCGCTCTTTCCATGTCACCTTCACATTCGGCCAGGGCCTTCTTACAATTCATCATCCCTGCACCGGTCTTATTTCTGAGCTCTTTAACCGAAGACGCGCTAACTTCCATCTGAGTTAACTTCCTCCTGCCGCTGAATTCTCGTCCGCCGGGCGACCTGCAGTCACAGCCGCTTGCTCTGAATCCATCTCCTCAGATTTTTGTTTCTCCACCGCCTGTTCCTGGAGGGCCTTTCCCTCAATCATTGCGTCCGCCACGGCGGCACAAAAAAGACGGATAGCTCGGATTGCATCATCGTTACCTGGAACTTTGTAATCCACCATTTCTGGGTCACAGTTTGTATCGACGACCGCCACTACTGGGACACCCAGTTTTTTGGCTTCGAGAACCGCTATCTCTTCTTGGTTGGGATCAATGATGAAAATGGCGTCAGGCAGCTTTCTCATCCCCTTGATTCCACCTAAGGACTCTTCCAACTTTTCTTTTTCCCGACTGAGACCCAACAACTCTTTCTTTTTTAAAGCCTCTTGAATCTTGGGATCAACTTCCATCTCTTCAAGCTTTTTGAGTCGCTCGATGCTCTGCCGGATCGTAGAGAAATTAGTGAGGGTACCCCCCAACCAGCGATTATGGACATAAAACATACCGCAGCGTTCAGCCTCCTCCTTGATTGACTCTCGAGCCTGTTTTTTTGTCCCGACAAACAGCAGATGTCCGCCAGACGACGCCAGTTCTCGAACAAAGTTAACCACATCCCTGAACATGGTAACGGTTTGCTGAAGATCAATGATATGGATACCGTTACGCGCCCCAAAGATATAGGGCTTCATTTTTGGATTCCAACGACTGGTCTGGTGACCAAAGTGGACCCCAGCTTCCAAGAGCTGCTTCATAGAAATATCTACCATAGACTTTGACTCCTTTGGTTATTTCCTCCCCTTCCCTCATTTCTTTTCCGTTCCCATCATGGGCACCACGGTATGGATCACGAAGGGTGTGAGGTCAATTCAAGGAGCTCCTTGAATTGCCAATTTTCCAAGTGACCCACGGCCACCTGGAAAATTCGTTTAAAAGACTCAGCTTTCTAGGGCTTTTAACAAAGATCTGAGGCCAGCGCAAGGCTGCAAAAGACCGGAGAGATGAGGGAGGGTCATTGGTTCATGGACTCTAGAAACTCTTTATTGTTTTTGGTCCCATGAATCTTATCCAACAAAAACTCCATAGCCTCTACCACGCTCAGTTGAGATAATACCTTGCGTAGTATCCAGATTCGGTTGAGATCTTCCTTAGAGATCAAAAGCTCTTCCTTCCTTGTCCCTGACTTATTGATGTCAATAGCCGGGAAAACACGTTTATCCATCAAGCGGCGGTCTAGGTGGATCTCCATGTTGCCCGTTCCTTTAAACTCTTCAAAGATAACTTCATCCATGCGGCTTCCGGTATCGATGAGTGCGGTTGCAATAATCGTTAGGCTTCCGCCATCCTCAATATTGCGTGCCGCCCCAAAAAATTTTTTCGGTTTGTGAAGCGCATTAGAGTCCACACCTCCGGATAGGATCTTTCCACTAGGAGGTACGACTGCATTATACGCTCGAGCAAGGCGGGTAATGCTGTCAAGGAGGATAACCACGTCCTTCCCATGTTCCACCAACCGTTTTGCCTTTTCGATCACCATCTCGGCAACCTGGACGTGGCGGGTGGCCGGTTCATCAAAAGTAGAGCTCACCACCTCTCCATCCACCGACCGTTGCATATCGGTAACCTCTTCGGGTCGCTCATCGATCAAAAGGACGATTAAGACCACCGCCTTGTCGTTATGGGCAAGAGCCTTGGCGACGCTCTGAAGCATCATCGTCTTTCCCGTCCTCGGGGCAGCCACAATCAGCCCCCTCTGCCCTTTACCAATGGGTGTCAAAAGGTTTACGATCCGCGTGGTATATTCATCCGGCAGATATTCCAACCGGAAACCTTCATTGGGGTACAGGGGTGTAAGGTTATCAAAAAGAATTTTGTCCCTCGCCTTTTCTGGATCTTCGTAGTTAATGCCTTCCACCTTGAGCAGAGCGAAGTATCGTTCTCCCTCCTTGGGAGGACGAATGTGTCCCGAAATGATATCCCCCGTGCGAAGACTAAATCGTCTGATCTGGCTGGGAGAGACATAGATATCGTCCGGACCAGGGAGGTAATTGTAATCTGGGGCTCTGAGAAAACCGAAACCATCAGGAAGAGTCTCCAGTACCCCGTCCCCGTAGATATAACCGTTTTGTTCCGTCTGCGCCTGCAGTATGGCAAAGATCAACTCCTGCCTGCGCATGTTGGCGGCCCCTTCTATATTGAAGTTCTTGCCAATCAATGCCAACTCACTGATCTTTTTCTCTTTAAGAGACTTTAGATTCAATCCGTTCTCTTCCACGACCTCCGATTCGGCTCGGCTCCTCCCACGTACCATACAGTTACTTCTCCTTTCACCCCCCGCAGGGGGCCATTAATTCTGAATTGAGTGTCCGCTTTCCCGAATGCCAACCACGAATTAGCCCCGGCAGAGGAACTGGCTCCTCTTGTCCCAAAGTAAGAATGACCCGGGACTTGACCGACCTTCCCTTTCGGCGGGTCGGACTACTGACAAACACAATGCTTCAAGGCAGTAAAAGATTTACTCTGATATGAACTCTCTATTGAATTCCAAATCAAACTTTCAGGTCGGGATACAGTGAATGAATAACCTTAGTGTGGGATTAGTTCCAAGGCATTTCGAAAAATTGGTTAATTAAGGATGCCTGTGTAAGATAAGAAATACCGGGCTCCTTGTCAAGCCCCCTTTTCTTCTTTTCTCAAAAAACCTGTGACATCTCTTTCCCTCAAACAGTCTAAAAGCCGTTGCATATCTTGGTACACCGGTGCCTGAAACTCTAAGCGCACACCGGTACGAGGATGGTTAAAACTTAGTTTCTCTGCATGGAGCGCCTGACGCGAAAATTGTTTTAATGCCGGTACGTCGACCGAATGTTTCGCAAGAATCCTCTGTTTCCAACCATAAATGCGGTCCCCTACCACCGGGTAGCCTTGATCCGCCAAATGGACACGGATCTGATGGGTCCGCCCGGTCTGGGGTTTGAGACGTAACAATGTGACCCGGGACAGATAACTCCCCTGGGACCCTACCTCAAAGCAATGTTCTACTTGCCACTCTGTTACAGCCTCTCTGGAATGCGGGAGAGTGTACAGGCTTGACATCCTTTTTCGATCTCTCCGGTGTCGCCCGATACGGCGATCGATAATTCCCCATTTCCCATCAAACTTACCCCACACCAGTGCTAGGTATTCCTTGGAGACCCGGCGGTCCTTGAACTGCACCGCTAGGCGGCGAAAAGCTTCCCCATTCTTAGCAACCACCATCGCTCCCGAGGTATCCTTGTCCAATCGATGGACGATCCCAGGACGTTTCTCACCCTTGATACCCGGCAGATTCGGGCAATGGTGGAGGAGTGCATTGACTAAAGTACCCTGCCGTCTCCCGCCGGCCGGATGCACTACCATACCGGGGGCCTTATTCACCACCAGGCAATCCTCATCCTCGTAAAGAATATCGAGAGGAAGCGGTTCGGGCATTAACCCAGTGTCTTTGACAGGCTGCCATTGAATCTCTACCAAGTCCTCGGACTTAAGGCGGGTACTGGGTCTGGTTCTCCGACCGTTGACCGTAACCACTCCTCCGGAGATCATCTTTTGAAATTCCGACCGACTCACTCCCCCCATTTTAGGGGAATAACTTGCCAGGAATAGATCCAGGCGGACACCGATCTGTTCCTGATCGACTATAGCCAGACGCACCAACATACGATAGGGGTTACCTCGCCGATTCTACGCATCCACCCGGCCTGATCCCACTCAATATTTTTTTTGCCCTCGATACGTCTTGCTTTATCTGCTCGACTAAAAGATCAGCTGAGGGAAATTTTTTCTCTTCCCGGATTCTTTTAATAAAAAATAGTTGCACGTGTCGCCCATAGAGATCCTGCTCAAAATCGAAGATGTAACACTCAATGGTCCTTGGGCCCTCTCCAAAGGTTGGGTTGAGTCCGATGCTGGTTACGCTAGGCCACCGTTGCCCACCCACTTGCAAAAAAGTTGCATAGATTCCGTCTGGGGGTAACACCTCCGTCTGTGCGACAAGGTTAGCCGTCGGGAAACCAAGACCTCTGCCTCTCTGGTGACCGGAAGATATACGCCCTGAGACAAAATGATATCGACCCAGAAACCGGTTCACCTCGTGCACATTACCCTGCTCGATTAATTTTCTTATATGGCTACTACTGATCCGCGCATCTCCCAGCTGGATGGAGTCAACGATTCCCACACCAAAACCTCCTTCTGCACCCCACCGTACCAGTTCTTCCGCTCCACCCTTCCTCCCCCGTCCAAAACGTAAGTCCCGCCCGACCCAAAGCTTATCCACCTTGAGCTTATCGATCAGATAACGCCGAACAAATTCCTCAGCCTCGAGTTCTGCAAAGGTTTGATCGAACGTTTGCACAATAACAACATCCAGTCCAAACGCTTGAAGCAATCGCATTTTATCCTTGTGTGTCAGGATCATTCGAGGCGCATGCCCGGGCGCCAAAATCTTGAGCGGATGAGGTTCGAAAGTGAGAACAACCGAGCGACCACCCTTGGCCTTAGCCTCTCGAATCACACGTCGGAGAAGGGCTTGGTGACCCAGATGAATACCGTCGAAATTGCCCATGGTCAGGATGGGATTGGGAATAGAAAGGTTGCGATCCTCTATATGACGATAAATCTCCATAGATTTCACAGGAAAAATTCTCAGCCATCACCTCTCCACCACCAGTTTTGGTTTGTGATATTTTTTTTCAGGTAGCGGAAAGTGGATCCCTGAAAGGAATCCTCAACGGGGCGAATGCTTTAATAATGAATTGTCTTACTCTTTTATGGCTAGGTTCTTTCGAGTGGTCATGACTCCAGGGCCTTCAACTTCTGTTTTGCCTTAACCACCTCTGACGACTGGGGGTATCGGTCAATAAGTTTTTGGAGTATCAAACGAGCATCAACCTTGTCCCCCAGTTCTGCAAACGCAAAGCCCAGTTTGAGGAGTGACGCCGGCACTTTGTCGCCCTCCGGATAATTGCGTCGCACGGTATCAAACTCCAGGATCGCCTGATCGAATTCTTTCAGGGCATAGTGACTCTCGCCGATCCAATACTGAGCATTGTCCGAGTAATCGTTTTTAGGATGCTTTTTCAAAAATTCCTTGAAACGAGCGATGGCACCCCGATAATCCTTTTGCTCCAGTAGCTTCCGCGCCTCCTCGTAATCTTTCTTCACCGCATCGGAACCTGCCGCAGGTTTTTCCTGCCCTATCTCCTTTGGCGGCAACGCATTCCCACTTGGTTTCTTCGTTTCCTCAGTTCCAGAACTGACAGGGGTTTTTTGGAGCACGGCCTCTCGGATTAGCCTCAGCTCTTCCTCGCGAGCCTTGAGGAGTGTCCCTTGGTTTTTGAGTTCCTCATCCATCGTGGCGATCCGACTCTCCAGCTGTCCTATCCGTTGATCTCGATCACGGGTCGATTGGCCTATCTGCCGCTCTGATAAATAACGCGCCTCCGCTAATTTCTCCTTTAGAACATTCAGATCTCGCCGCAACTGCTCGACATTGGCACGCGTATCGGCCAAATCGGAGCGAACGTTCTCAACCTCACGCCGGACACTTGTATTCTGTTTACGAAACCTGGCGTTTTCGGCTCGGAGATGTCTCTGTTCTCTCTCTACGAGCTGTAACTGTTGAGGAGGCGCACAAGCCGATAAAATCAATCCAGCCAAAAAGAAACAAAACGGTTTCATGACATTATAGACTTAAAAAAACCCCTAACACCCGAGGATTAAAGGCGCCCTAATGCAGCATCCATTATAAGGCTGGTCGGGATGAAACAATGACAAAGCGGGAGCGACGATTCTTTTGCCAACATGCTTCCGTATGCTCCGTACAGACCGGCAACTCCTCGCCATAGCTTATGATGGGCAGCCGTTCCTCAGAAACCCCCAATGTCACTAGGTAATCCTTGGCGATTTTCGCCCGCAGGGCACCCAGGGCGAGATTAAATTCATTGGTTCCCCGCTCATCGCAATGGCCTTCAATTTCTATCCTGACCGTGGGGTTGGCCATCAGCCAAGTAGCATTACTCTTCAAGGTCTCCCGCGCATCAGGACGCAAATCGTAACTGTTAAAATTATAAAAGATATCCTTTAAAGGAGCCGAAGTAGGGGTAACAGGAGCAATACCTCGCCGCATAGCCTCCAAACTTGAACCAGTCGTAGCTTCGGGGGGGGTACCTTCAAGCTTTTCTTGAGCCCCTTGGGCAAATGGCGAGGATCCCGCAGAGCCGTTTTTCTGTACCGGAGTGCAGCCTGCCAAGACAATTACGGTCAAAAACATGGCCCTAGTCAGCAACAAGGTTAACCGCCCCTTCCCTTTCTCCCTCTTTAACCAGTGAAAAAGAGAAGCTATTCGAGGCGCGGCGACCATGCTGGGTTTGTATCATCTCCTCCGGAACCTGTCAATCTTTGGTGGTTTTCCCCGTTACCTTGCATAATGTAGAGATGATAACTGTTTTTCCTGTTAGAGGTGAAAACGATATATCTTCCATCAGGAGACCAAGAGGGGTCTTCGCTGTCGCCGGAATCAGGGGTAAGCAGTTGTGGTTCCCCCCCCTGAACATCGATACTAAAAATTTTAAAATGACCCCCGACCCTACCCGTAAAGGCAACTTTGTCTCCCTTAGGCGACCAATCGGGTGAGGTATTGTAGCCACCAGTATAAGTAAGCCGGTGGGTCCGACCGGTCTCCACGTCCATAATGTAGAGTTGAGGGGTCCCGCTCCGATTGGAAACAAAAACTAACCGGTCCCCCTTAGGTGACCAGGCGGGAGAGACATCGATGGCCGGACCTCGGGTGAGCCTGCGAGCTATCTTACCTGAGCGTTCCAGCAGATAGATATCCGTGTTGCCTCGCCGTTCAAGTGAGACGGCCACAAACTTCCCGTCAGGAGACCAGTGTCCGCCGAGATTCAGACCTCTGCGAGAGAAAAATTTTGTATCCTTACCCGAGAAAAAATCAAAAAAGTAAAGACTCGGAGTTCTCGACTTATACGAGGTATAAAGGACAGACCGACCATCAGGGGTCCAAGAAGGTGACAGATTGATCGTTCGGTTGTGTGTAACCTGAATCTTCTCGCTTCCATCAAGGTGGGTTACATAGATTTCCTTAAAACGTCCCCGGCCAGTGGAAACATAAGCAATCCGCGTATTGAAGATCCCCTGGATACCCGTAAATTTCAAAATAATTTCATCGGCAAATTTGTGGGCAATGTGGCGATAATCCTTTACATTCCCGCTGTATTTTTTTCCTACAAATTGCTTGCCCTGGTAGACGTCGAAGAGACGCAACTCTACGGTTAGCTCCTCCCCCTGAAGGTTGAAACCTCCTTTGACCAGTCCCTCCGCGCCTATGACAGACCAATCCCGAAAATCAAAATTGCCTGCGGTGATACCGGTCTTCTGCGGATCTTCGAGATAGGCGGAGCGATCCAACACCCGGAACCAACCTGACAGTTCCAGATCGCGAGCAATGGTGTCCGCTATTTCCTCCGAAAGCCCACCTCCAACCTCAACCAGACCTAGGTTCTTAAGAGGAGAAACTGCAATGGGGTATCGCTCCGCGCCGGGGCCGACGATTGTGCCCGTCACCTGAGCATGAAGAACGGAGGCACATGCCCAAAGCATGAGAACAAAACTGAGGAGCCATCTAGGAATCATTGGATTAACCACTTAAGTCCTTCGGTCGAAAAGTCAACTCTACATCCCTAAAGTCCTTGCGATAACCCTCCGGCGGAGGTGGTAAAGGACTCGCCTTTTTGACAGCCCGGAAAACAGAGTCATCGTAGGAGGGGTCCCCGGAAGACCTAAGTATTTTAAGTCCGAAAATGTCCCCGCCCCCTTCGATGCCAAAGCGCACAGTCACCTCCAGATCGCTCCTCTTTCCCACCCATGTCCAACTCTCTCGAATCAAGTAAAGCATCCGATTGCGGTAGATGAGAAATTCAACTCCTTTGACAATGCCTCCCCCCTTGCCTCCCTTTCCAAGAGCCGCAGCCCCCTCACTCTCACCGGGTTGCGTACTACTCTCACTTTCCGTTTTCTGTTTCTGCTCGGCCTTGGCCCGTTGCTCGACCCGTCCCAGAGCTGCCTGGATAAGTTTCTCACGCACTTGACTGGAAAGACCTTTGTTTGTTTTAGGCTTTTTTTTCAGCTGTTTCCTTTGAGATTTTTTAGGTTTTGCGAGAGCCACCTTTACCTTTTTTTTAACGGGTTTTACCACCTTTTTCTGTTTTCTTTTCTTTTTCTTGAGCTTTTTTACGGCCTTGGGCGGAGGAGGTTTAACTTTTCGTTTCTTAATCTTTTTCTTACGCGCGGGGGCGGGGTTCACCACTGGACCGAAGGCTGTCCCCCCAATCTTATCTCCGCCCACGAGATCAACGGTATAGACCGGGTAAGAACGGGCTCGACTAGAAGGCACGTAGGGAAGAGCAAACAAGGCGACTACGATCAGGATAACATGAAGCAGCCCGGAGAAAAAAACCCATTTCCAGAGGCGCCCCCCACCTTCTTCATGGGAAGAGGACGATCGGTCCCCTGGCTCATTGCGCGGCACTGACCGGTGTTGCGCCATTTACCGCCCTTTAGACAAAGGGCGGGTCACCATCCCTAGCTTTTGGATCCCTGCTCTTTTGATCTCTGAAATGGTCTTCATCACTACACCGTAGCGGACATTCCGATCCGCCCGGAGATAGACCTCTCGATCTGCCTGAAGCCTTCGAATGGCGCGGAGCTTTATCCCCAATTTAGCTAGGGAGATGCGGTTCTCATTGAGATATATCCTCCCTTTACGGGTAATGGAAACCACCAACTGCTCCTCCTTTCCTGGAATAGCCCCAGACGTTGTCTGCGGCAAATTCACCTGGACTCCTTGTTGAATAATAGGCGCGGTCACCATGAAGATAACCAGAAGCACAAGCATCACATCCACCAAAGGTGTCACGTTAATTTGAGAGATCGATGCCCTGCTCTGTTGGGAAGAAAAATCGACAGCCATAAAGAAATTCTCCTTGGTTTCGACTTTCAGGTTGCGCGATTCTAGTTTCGAGCTTCAGTTTTTGGGTTTCAGCTCTCGGATCCCGCTTTTTTGGTTTCTGACTTCTAATACTACCTTAGAAGCTTCGCGTACGGAAGTCCGTGTGGCCCATCGGGCTCCCAGGTCTTTGGTGGACGCGGGTATATGCAGACGGTATGTTCGGTTTCATGGGAAAAAAGACTTGGGATTTGCGAAGCTTGCAT
>JBHHYU010000015.1:0-45691 GCA_046757725.1 Binatia bacterium | reverse complement strand
TTGCGGTTCGTGCCGCGCGGCAAGACGGTGGTGCTAGGACTGGTGAGCAGCAAGGTGCCCCAGCTGGAGTCGCAAGATCAGCTTATGAGGCGCATCGATGAGGCGAGCAAGTTCGTGCCCCTGGAGAACCTTGCGCTCAGCCCCCAGTGCGGCTTTGCCTCCACCATTGAGGGCAACCTGCTCACCGAGGACGACCAGTGGCGCAAGCTCAAGCTGGTGGTGGATACCGCTGCCAAGGTGTGGGGGCAGGCATAGCCATCCGGCTCCCAGCCGCTAGCAAATCAGGATTGAGGGAGATTGGGGGTGTACCAAAAGCCTCCGGGCGCTCAGCGCGTGTGAAACAAAGAGACCTTGTGCCCACTTGAAGTAAGTTTTAATAGGTAAGCCCGTCACCTAAGGGCGCAAGGCCCGATATAGGAAGGGCAGACTGCGATCCATGCGGTAGTCGATACCGGAGTGCGTATCGTCGAACTCCTCGTAAGTGTGTTCGATACGGTGCTCACGAAGCCGCTTGGACAGGATGCGTGATCCGTACTGAATGTGGTATTGATCGCGCCAGCCGCAATCAATGAAAATGCCCTTCAGCTTCTTGAGGTTGTTACGATAGCGCTTGACCAGGTGAATCGGGTCGTGTCGCAGCCATTGTCGCCATCGGACTTCCAGTATCTCACCCGTTTCGAGATTGAAAGGCAGACGAAAGCCGTTCGGTGCCTTTGGGTCCGGATCGTAGGTGGCGGCCATGCACAAGTTCATCAGGCAATGCACCTCTGCACCCGAGAGTTTCTCTTTTTTCCACATCTTTTTTAGGAAATTTTTCACTCGGCCGTCATCCAGGCCTTCCGTAACCTTAGGTTCCTCTTCGAGCACGTTGATGGGCCCTGGCTTTCGCTTACGCGGCCGGTGCCTGGCGATCTCGTTCAATGTATTCGGCCAATCCCCTCGGTAGATGAAGTCGAAATAGGTATCACCCGAATGGTCGGCCACAGCGCCCCAGTAGCGCGCGTACTTCATGCCGTGCACCATCGCACCGTAGCCGCCGGAAGACTTGCCGAAGCAACCGCGATGCTCTCGTGATGCCAGAGTTCGAAACTGACCATCCACGAACGGAATCAGCTCCCGAGTGAGATAGTCAGCATACCACCCGATGGCGGAAGAGTTCACGTACTGATTCCCACCCAGGGCTGTGAAGCAATCCGGAAAGACGACGATACATGGGCCCATCTTGCGTTCATGAAAGAGCCGTCCAGCCCGCTCCGGCACATTTTCATCGAAGCTTCGCCAGTTGGTGTGTGATTTCCCCGAACCCGTATAGCCCACGAGATCGAACAGTACCGGAAACCGTCTGCCGCGTCCCCCGGTCGCACCCTCATCGTATTGGGGTGGTAGCCAAACATCGAGGGTTCGTACATGAGGATCACCGAGAGGATTATCCGCAAGAACCCTGGAGATATACTCGAGAGTCACCACGGTTCCGGTTAACCACTTCGGTCTCTTAAGTGCCATGGTATGATCTCGGCTCGAAAGCAGGCAACGGATTTGTTTCCGTCTTTCTCCACTCAAAGGGCAAGGTGTTCGTGCAGCCGGGTCGCCGTAAGGGTGACCCCAACCAGACTTGCACCTACCACTAAGGGCGGAAAATTGGCGTTCTCTGGCAACAGCACAGCCGATACGTGGAGGGAACTCAACAGCCCATATGGATACCGCGAAATTGGGACTGTTGCAAACCCTAATATAATAGTAACAGGAATGGAGAATGCGCAAACATCATCTCCCCCAGTCGTACACGGTCAAAGAGTCATCTCACATCACACATTCTGACGAAGAGCCAAGTAACCCTTGACAGACCATAGTTGTGTTTACTATTGTCAAAACGCTTGAGGATGTGGGTAGCATGTTGCCAAAGAATACCGACTAAAGATAAAGATAAGGAGGAACTTATGGGTAATAGATTGCATTCGCTTGCATCAATTGTGCTTGGATTGGCACTAGTGTTGAGTATGGCCCAGTCCGTCATGGCCAGAGACTTTTTTAAGGGCAAGACCATTACTTTTGTAGTTGGCTTCTCCGCCGGAGGAGGTTTTGACACTTACACCCGGCTGATCGCGCGCCATATCAGCAAACATATCCCAGGTCACCCCCAAACCGTTGTGCAAAACAGAACCGGCGCCGGGAGTCTTATTGCAGCCAACTATATCTACAACCGCGCAAAACGCGACGGAACGGTTATCGGCAACTGGATTGGTGGTTTGCTCCTCCGAGAGGTTTTGGGGGATAAGGCGATAAAATTCAAAGGCCGGAAGTTCAACTGGGTTGGCGTGCCGACGCCAGATGATGGCGTCTGCGCCCTCACTAAGGCGAGCGGCATCAAGAACATAGATGAGTGGTTTGCCTCCAAGAAACCGATCAAGATAGGGGCCACTGCTCCAGGCTCCTCTACAGACGATCCGCCCAAGCTCGCCAGAGCAGCCATCGGGGTCCCCATGAAAATCGTTGAGGGGTACAGGGGAACCGCCAAGATCCGGCTGGCCGCCGAGTCAGGTGAGATCGACGGTGGGTGCTGGGCCTGGCAGTCGATCAAGGTGACCTGGCGAAAGGGGGTCGAGTCGGGGAATGTCCTACCTATACTCCAGTTGACACTTAAATCCCATCCGGAGCTCAAACAGGTCCCCTTGGCAATAAAGTACGCTAAGACCGCTGAAAGTCGCGCGCTCCTGAAGGTCGCCAGCGATGCGCATAGTGCTGCCGTTCGTCCATACTCCCTGCCGCCAGGCGTACCACCGGACCGCGTCCGGCTTCTCCAGAAGGCTTTTATGGATACCATGAGAGACCCTGCACTGCTAAAAGAGGCCAAGAAGTCCAAACTCGAGATCACTCCAATCGACGGCGCACAAACACGAAAGGTCCTTGGAGCTTTGTACAAAGTGGATTCTGCTATGATATCTAGATTAAAAGAGATTCTCCTGCCCAAGAAAAGATAATTAGGGAAAAAGAGAATTTAATCTCATAGGGGCGCCGTGATTCAACGGCGCCCCTTAATCTTAGGAACCTTGTCCTATGTTTGAGATGCTACATGCGTTTACCGGGGGGTTTTTTGATGTTTTCGCCGGGACAACCTTTGCCCTGATGATGCTGGGAATCATCATCGGTTTCATCGTCGGAATCTTACCTGGTTTGGGAGGGCCGGTCACACTGGCCCTAATGCTCCCGTTTATCTTCAAGATGCAGGCCGTGGAGGCCTTTGCCTTTTTGCTCGGGATGGCAGCGGTAACGGGAACCACCGGGGACATCACCTCTATTCTGTTCGGCATTCCGGGCGAGGCTATCAGCGCAGCTACCATTGTGGACGGCCATCCCATGGCTAAGAAAGGAGAAGCCGGCCGTGCCCTTGGAGCAGCCCTGATGAGCTCTCTGCTCGGCGCTGTATTTGGGGCTTTCGCCCTGGCCCTGGCCATACCTATTGTGCGTCCCCTCGTCCTCTCAATAGGCTCCCCCCAGTTTTTCATGCTTGCCCTGTTAGGAATTAGCTTTCTTGCGGCTTTGAGCGGTGGGGCCGTGGTCAAGGGACTTACCGCAGCGGCGATAGGTCTCTTCTTTGCAACGGTAGGACTCGATCCGATCTCAGGCATTGAGCGCTACACCTTTGGTAACCTCTACCTATGGGACGGAGTTTCTCTTATTTCGGCAACACTGGGGCTCTTTGCTATCCCCGAGATCATCGACCTGGCGGTCAAAGGGAGCAGCATATCTGAGAAAAGGATCGGCGAGATCGGCGGGGTTATGGAAGGGGTTAAAGACACCTTTCGCTACTGGTGGCTTGTTATACGCTGCAGCGCTATCGGCACCTACATCGGCATCATTCCAGGCATGGGCGGCAGCATCTCTCAGTGGGTGGCCTATGCCCATGCCGTGCAGAGTTCCCCGGATAAGGAGCGCTTCGGGAAGGGTGCGGTGGAAGGAGTTTTAGGCCCCGGTGCCGCAAATAATTCCAATTTGGGTGGCGGTTTGGTACCTACCATCGCCTTCGGCGTGCCCGGCAACGTCACCATGGCCATCCTCCTCGGGGCCTTCATCATCCAGGGACTGGTCCCCGGCCCCCCTATGTTGATCCCCGAGAGTCATGGGGGTCATCTCACTCTGACCTTTTCT
The DNA here is from genome assembly GCA_046757725.1 of Binatia bacterium. GTDB lineage: Bacteria > Desulfobacterota > Binatia > UBA9968 > UBA9968 > JBHHYU01. Next base: position 41,545 of record JBHHYU010000015.1, on the reverse strand, counting down.
TTTGTCTGGATCATCGTCATCTCCAACATCATCACGGTGGCGGCCTGTTTTTTGTTCCTGAAGCAACTGGCCAGGATCACGGAGGTGAGGGGCAGCCTGATCATTCCTTTCCTCCTGCTTCTGGTCTACCTTGGAGGTTTTGCTACGAAAAATGCTTTTGGGGATCTCATTGTCGTTCTGGCCTTTGGGGCCCTGGGATGGGTGATGGTAAAGTTAGACTGGTCCCGTCCCCCTTTGCTTCTCGGTCTGGTACTTGGACCCCTTACGGAAAACAGGCTTTTTCTTTCGACCGACAACTACGGCCTATCCTGGATTTGGTTTCCCAGCGTCCTGGTTCTCTTTGCCATCATCCTTGCCGGGACCTTGTACCCTTTTTTCCAACAGTGGCGGGAGCGAAGAAAAAACCCCCAGGTAGAGGAGGTCAAGCCGGCAGTTCCGATCTCCGTCTGGGATCCGATCTTCAGCCTCCTTGTCGTGGTGCTTTTCGCCTGGGCCGTGTGGGAGGCCAGGGACTGGGGGTTTCGGGCTCGCCTTTTTCCCTGGGCGATTGGGTTTTTGGGCCTACCCCTTGCACTCTGGCAATGGGATATGGACCTCAGCGGATTCCTGAGAAAGGGAAGGCAAAAGCGGCCTAAAGAAGTGGGGGGAGAAATTGCTTTAGAGGCCCGTCAGACAGCGAGCATCGTGGGCTGGATCATTGGCTTTTTTGCAGCGATCTGGCTGCTCGGTTTTTCGTGGGCCGTTGTCGTCGGCACCTTCCTTTATCTCAAGGTCGGCGCAAGAGAGAAGTGGCCCATTACAATCGTTTTGACTCTGGCGGCTTTTGCCTCCTTTTACGGCCTGTTCACTCATATCCTGCATATCCCTTTCCCGGACGGGCAGCTCTTTGTCTGGCTAGGCTTGGATCCAACATTCTTCATGGGTTAGGCCTCCCCGAAAGGCTTCATTTTTACCCGGTTAGGAAAGCTGGCCCGGGCCCTTTTCAGCTGTCTTCACGGCCCGCCAGACTTTCTCAGGTGTCAGGGGAAGGTCATATATTCTTACGCCGACGGCATTGTAAACGGCGTTGCCGATTGCCGAGGCAACAGGAAGAAGGCCACCCTCTCCCATCCCTTTTGATCCGTAGGGACCGGGGCCATTCTGATTTTCTATCAGTATTGTCTCAAAACCTTTTGGTAGATCACAGAAATTCGGCACATGGTAGTCGATGAGATTTGGGTTTAGGAGCTGACCATCCTTATAGACCATCTCCTCACAAAGGGTATGTCCGATACCACACATAGCGCCTCCTTCGTCTTGGCCGATGCACTGGAGCGGGTGGATGGCCCGACCCACATCCGAAACCGAAGAATATCTTAATACCTTGATCTCTCCAGTATCAGGATCCACCTTGACATCCGCACCACTCCAGCTAATTTCCCAGAATGTTGTCGGCGATCCCAAAACGGCTTTTTTACTTTTTCTGTCTCGATAGGAACCTCGTCCTACCATCTCTCCCGCGTTAGCGCCAAAGTACAGGTTTATAAACTCCTCAAAGGTGATCCGTCGACCCTTTCCTTTGTGGATCTTACCGTTTCTAAGTATCAACCGACCCACGGGTGTCTTGAAAACTTTGGCCGCCTCTCGTAGCAGCTGTTTCTTCAAATCCCGGGCTGCTCTCTGAGCGCACAGTCCCATCACCACCGTGGAGCTGCTGGCGTTCGTCGCGGCATCGAATGGAATCACATCGGTATCCAGCTGGGCCACAACCACATGGTCCAAAGTTACCCCCATCTCCTCCGCCACAATCTGGCCCAAGGCAGTACGGGCCCCCTGTCCTAGCTCCACGGTACCGGTTAGCAAAACGATACTGCCGTCGGAGTTCATTTTGACGGCCGCTGACGCGATCTTATAAGTGCCGCCTCCGTCCTTCATACAACAACTCAACCCTTTGCCTCGATTGGGCTCTTTCTTTTTACGGTTCCAGCCTATGGCCTGAGCAGCCCGGAGCAGCCCTTCTTTGAGATCGCAATCCACAGGGGTATCGCCGGAGGTATAGGCTTCACCTTTCTTCAAAAGGTTTTTCAGACGAAAATCCAGGGCGTCTATGCCTAATCTTTCCGCAATGATGTCCATCTGAGATTCATAGGCCCAAGTGACCTGCAGAGTGCCAAACCCACGGAAAGCGCCGCCAGGGACCGTGTTGGTATAGACTGTGTAGGCATCGGTCTTTACGTGAGGGATACGGTAGGGACCAAGTGCCCGATAGCCTGCTTTCTGAGTCACTCTTGGGCCCGCATCCGCATAGGCGCCGGTATCCATGTAGATCTCGCACTCTCTTGCCATCAATCGTCCATCCCGGAGGACTCCGGTTTTGACGCGGAATCGAGCTGGATGGCGTGTGACCGTTTTAAAGCTCTCTTCAACCGTTAGGGCAAGTTTAACGGGTCGACGAGCTTTCCAGGACAAGGCCACTGTCAACGGCTCGATCTTGACAGCGAGTTTTCCCCCATATCCTGCGCCGACACAGGGGACAATGACCCGCACCTTGTTGAGCGGAACACGGAATATCCCTGCTAAGTGCTCCCGCAACGTAAAGGGATCCTGCGTGGAGGTCCAGAGCGTGATCCTATCTCCTTCGGCGCAGGCCACCGTGACGTGAGGCTCCATGGAATAATGCTGCACCCGCGGAAAGCTAAAGGTATCTTCGAAAACATAGTCTGCTTTTTTGAACCCCTCACCTACATCCCCTTTACGATAACTAAAGCGATAGCAGATATTGGTCCCCTTGAATTCTTCCGGGATCTCGTAACGGTGACCCATGAGAACTCCCTGAGCGGATGCGGGCTCGTGAATCAAGGGGGCATTCGGAGTAAGGGCCTCCTCAACGGTAGTCAGCGCCGGGAGCTCTTCATACTCCACGTCCATGAGGTTTACCGCCTCTTCGGCAGTCGCCTCATCCACTGCCACCACCGCTGCCACGGGATCCCCCACGTACCTGACTTTGTCAACGGCTAGGATAGGTTGGTCCTTATAGGCGGCCCCATAATAAAAGCTGAATTCACTTAGATCATCCCGGGTGAGAACCGTGATGACACCTGGGAGTTGCAGGGCTTTACGAGCATCCACCGTAACCAATCGGGCATGAGGGAAAGGGCTTCTTAAAACCTTTCCATAGGTCATACCGGATAGCTTAAGATCGCCTGTATAGATAGCCTTTCCCGAGACCTTTTCCTCCCCATCAAAGCGCGGGTAGGTGTGACCGACTATCTTCAGAGCTTGCAATTTCACCATGGTTGATCCCTTCATCCTTATTTTATGTCGTGTATTTACTCTTGACCCAGTCAGCTGCCTGTTCTTTGGTGCTGATCTCTCCCTCCAGTTGTGCCTCCTCCACCCTCTTCAAAATAGTCTGGAAAAGAGGACCTGGAGAGAGGCCCATGGCGATCAAGTCCCTGCCTCTCAACAGCGGTTCAGGATGAATCTGCTCTTTTCTCAGTTCGGCCATCCGGCGTTTGCAGAAATCATAGTACCGGAGATCGCCGTTTGCCGATAGAGCATCTATACGAGCAAGCTCCAAAAGCTCTTCAACCCCTTCCTCTCCCAGAAACCGCTTCAATGTGCTGAGGCGCATCTCTGGGGTTTGCACGTGACGCAGATGATTTTTGACCAGATACGCCGTCGTTTCCCAAACGGCCCGGCTGCGTTTGAGCCGTTTCATGACCTCCACAGCCATTTCCGCCCCTTTTTCGGTATGGCCATAAAAGGTTATGCGCCCGCTCTCTTTTTTAATACAAACAGGTTTGGCAATATCATGTAGAAGACAACCATAGGCGAGGCTCTCCGTGGGATTGTGCATATGGCTCAACATTAGAAGCGTATGGACAAAAACATCCCCTTCCGGATGATAGTCGGGACTCTGTTCCACACCCTTCATGGTCTCTATCTCCGGCAACAATACCTTGAGAAGATTCGTTTTGTCCAGGATTTCAAATCCCCTCTTGGCTCCTCCTTCGGTCAGAATACGCGTAATCTCCTCCCCGATCCTTTCCCAGGAAATGCGCGTGATCGTCGCTGCCTGCTGCTGGAGTGCCCTAAAGGTACTCTCCTCGATCCTAAAGCCAAGGCCAGCTGCAAATCGAACGGCACGAACCATCCGCAAGCGATCCTCTCGAAACCGTTCTCCCGGATCTCCTATGGCACGCACTAATCGATGGTTCAGATCGGCCTTTCCGCCGACGAGATCTATGACCCGGTCTGCGATCGGGTCATAGAGCATCCCATTGATGGTGAAGTCACGGCGGAAGACATCCTCTTTTAAGCTTGCAAAACGAACATGGCTCGGCCTGCGTCCATCCAGGTAGGGACCGTCATACCGAAAGGAGGCCACCTCAAAGGGTTCTCCATCGAGAACAACCAGGATAACGCCAAACTGCTTCCCTACTGCCGTGGTGTGGGCAAAAATTTTCTGTATCGACTCCGGTCTTGCATCCGTGGTGATATCGTAATCCTCTGGGACGTTGCCCAAGAGTTCATCCCGCACGCAACCGCCTGCCAAGTAGGCCTCGTACCCGCCATCACGCAAGCACCTTACAATGGAGATCGCTTTTTCCTTCTGAGACATGGTGGGCAAAGATGAGTTTTTTTATAATCTGATAGACAGCAGGTTGGCTCAATTAGGGAAGCCGGCTCTGGAGCCGGCCTGAGTGCTTTAGAAAAACCCGTTTTAGCCTGTGCGAAGGGGCCTATTCCTTTTTGAACTTCGTCTTCGCCTGATTCGCCACGACCACCACGATGAGCTTTTTCGGATGGAGATAGGACCTCGCCACGCGAAGGATATCCTTCCGGGTGATCCGCCGGATGATCTCAGGATAACGATCCAAATAATCGAGGCCCAACCCGAAGAACTCCACCTGGGCAAGGTAGGCGGCAATCCTCGAGTTGGTATCAAAGCGTAGAGGAAAGCTACCGATAAGATAATCCTTTGCTGCTTTGAGCTCTTCTTGACTGACCCCCCGTTCCCGAATGCGGCGAATCTCTTCTTTTGCAATACGAATGGCCTCCGCTGCGTTTTCGTTCTTCGTTTGCATGCCAACCTGGAACGTCCCGAACTTTTTCGAGGAGGAGAAAAAACTATAGACCGAATAGGCAAGCCCGCGTTCGTTACGGATGGAGTCCATCATTCGGGAGGAAAATCCGCCTCCCCCCAAAATATAATTCATAACCTGGAGTGCATAATAATCGGGGTTGCCTCTACGTACGCCCTCATGGCCCATCAGAATATTGGCTTGAGTGAGTTTTTTGTCGATCAGTATAAATCTTGTCGGACCCGGTAATGTGGAAGGGGGCTCTTCCATGCCGGAGGGGCCTCCTTCCCACGGCTGTAATGTATCGGCAAGCCTTTCGAGGATTTCCTGGTGGGAGACATCCCCCACAACCGCAAGGATCGCGCGAGTGGGACGATAGAAACGTTTATAGAATTTCACCACCTGGCTTTGTTCTATGGTCTTAACAGATTCTTCGGTTCCTTCCACAGGCCGGCCATAGGGGCTGTGCGGAAAGAGGGCTTTTAAAAATCTCTTCCGCGCAATTCGTCTCGGATTATCTTTTTTGGCCTTGATGGATGCGATGGCCGACTGCTTCTTTCTCTCAATCTCTCGCGGGGGAAATACTGACTCCGTCAGGATCTCCGCTAATAATTTAAGCCCAACATCAAGATCCTTTTTCAGAAGGGTCAGACTCACCGTGGCAAGATCTTTACCGCTACTCGTCGATAGGGAGGCCCCAATAAAGTCCAGGGTATCACTGATCTGTAATGCAGTGCGCTTCTTTGTCCCGTAAGTCAAAAGGCGTGCAGTGACCTTCGCTAAACCTTCGCTTCCCGAGGGGTCGTAGCGTGAACCCGCTTTGATAAGCAGATTAAAAGTGACCATCGGGAGGGCCCTCTGCTCGGATGTCAGAAGGGTCAGCCCGTTTGGAAGCACCGAGCGTTGCGGTACGAGAGCTGCGTTAAGAGATAAGGCGGGAAAAAAAGGTAGAGACAAGAAAAGAAGGTAAACAAACTTCTTTTTCACTGGTGCTTTTCCTTAGTGGGGACAAGGATCCCAACAGTCCGACGGTCGGGGTCGAGATATTTTTTGGCTACCATCGTAATATCGCCTGGAGTGATTTTCTTTATCCCGGCCAGATAGTTATCCAAGAGCTGCCATCGGGCCGCAATCTCATATTGGCCTATCCGCATGGCTTGACCGAAGATAGAGTCCTGGCCGAAGACAAACGCCGCGGCAACCTGATTTTTAGCCTTTTCAATTTCCCTATCCGTAACAGGCTCTGTTTTTACTTGATTCAGCAAAAGGTCGATAGCTTCCTCTACTTTATGCGTATCCTTGCCGGGCATCACCTGCGCGGTAATGGAAAAATCCGTAGGATCCACGGAAAGCCCATCGTAGTCCGCGTCCACGCTACGGGCGAGCCGTTTGTCGTAGACCAGTTCCCGGTAGAGTCTGGAACTGCGCCCCCCGGCAAGAACCACCGTGAGGAGATCCAACGCAAAGCTATCCGGATTCCTCAGGTTAGGGACGTGATAATCGATCAAGAGAAACGGGAGCTGAGCCTCTTTTTTAAGCGTGACTCTCCTCTCACCTCTTTGCGGTAGTTCTTTGACGTTGACCTTCGGGGGTGGCGGACCGGCCGGGATCTCCCCGAAAGCCGTCTTGATTTTCGCCAAGATTCCCTCGGTAGAAAAATCCCCCGTCACAACGATAAACGCATTTTTCGGAACATAATAGGTTTGGTAGTGTTTCCGGAGGTCCTCGCGCGATAGTCTCTGGATGTCTTGCATCCAACCGATGACGGGACGCCGATAGGGGTGAACGGTATAGGCGACAGCACTGGTAACCTCTGCCAGCGCGGATATGGGATTATCCTCGGTACGCAGGCGTCGTTCTTCCATGATAACTTTCTTCTCCTGTTCAAAGTAGTTCCCATCCAGAACGGCATGGGCCATCCGATCCGCTTCCAGATCAATCGCGATGCCGATCCTGTCCCGGCTCATGGTAGCAAAATAGACGGTCATATCCGTCGACGTAAAGGCATTGGAACGGCCGCCGTTCCGCGCGATGATGCGGGAGTACTCTTCCGGACCCACTTTAGGAGTTCCCTTGAACATCATATGCTCAAGAAAGTGCGAGAGGCCGCTCTTGCCGTCTCTTTCGTTCCTTGACCCAACGCGGTACCACACTTGAAAGGTAACCGCAGGGCTCTTGTGGTTTTCCAGAAGAAGAACCTTGAGGCCGTTATCCAGGATAACCTCCCGAATCTTCGAAGCCTGGACCTGAGCACGTAGGGGAAAGAGCCACGAAACCAAGAGGAGAAAAAAAAGGACAACCCTGCGCATCGAGAGAACCTTAATTAGGATGCTGGAACCTCCATACCACGCTGTACGGCAGGACGGGCGGAGACGGTATCAAACCAGCGCCTGACATGGGGGAACTCCTCCAGCCGGACTTCGTGGTACTCATAGCGCGCCACCCAGGGATAGGTCGCAATATCCGCAATAGAATAGTCGCCGGCAAGGAATTCCTGATCCGTTAGTCGCCTGTCCATCACTCCGTAGAGCCGCCGTGTTTCTTTACGGTAGCGTTCGATGGCATAAAACACTTTTTCGGGCGCAGATCGAAGAAAGTGATGAGCCTGACCAAAGATCGGGCCGACACCGCCCATTTGAAACATCAACCACTGAGTGACGACAAACCGAGCACGCGCCTCTTTCGACATCAGCTTGTCCGTCTTCTCCGCGAGATACATCAAGATGGCGCCGGATTCAAACAAGCTATAAGGCCTCCCGTCGGGCCCCTCATGATCAACGATAGCGGGGATCTTGTTGTTGGGACCGATGGAAAGAAACTCAGGCTTGAACTGCTCCCCATTTTTAAGATCGATCGGATGAACGTGATAGGGTAGACCGACTTCCTCAAGCATGATGGATACCTTGCGCCCGTTGGGTGTTTTCCACGTATAAAGATCAATCACAACCAGACTCCTTAAGACCCCCTTCCCGGGAGTTGGGTCCCCTCCTCGATTATAGAGTAACTCCCTGGGAGAGATGTCAAACAAAAACGACTTCAAGTATGACAACAAAATAAGTGCAAAACAAGTAACCTCCTGCCTTGCGCCTTGATTTTTTCTTTCTGTGATTCTACAAACTCGTATTGACAGGTTTAATACGCCGCAATAGTATTGCGCGGAGATTGACGGGGAGCCGGAATCATGATGAACCCGCGATGGGGCATGGGTTCGGAGAGTCGGTTTTACAATCGAAAGAGGTAGTTATGCCCGGTGAAAAAGAGAACGAGCCTGTGAATCCGGGGGATGGCGTCTTACCCCTGGTCCCATTGACCCTGGAAGGTTCATGCGTCCTCCACCAGATGTTCCGTGTGCGCTGGACCGCCTGGAACGCCCTCGATTCAGCAGCAAAGAGAGAGAGCGTCGAAGAAGCAACGGCTCTGCTCGAAAGGATGGAGCAGAGCGACAGGGAGCAAAGCGCCATCTTTTCTACGCTGGGGCACAAAGCGGATCTTATGATCCTCCACTTCCGCAACACCATGGATGCCCTGAACGATACAGAGATGCGCCTATCCAACCTAAAGTTGGCCGAATTTTTGGAAGTAACGACCTCCTACTTGTCGGTTGTGGAATTGGGGCTCTACCAGTTTTCTATCAGCCTCTTTGGAAGGCTCAAGGAAAAAGGGGTTCAACCAGGATGCGCTGAATGGACGCAATCGGTAGAGGCCGAGTTGGTCAAGCAGCGGGAAGCAGCTGCGCCGAGGTTGTGGCCTGAGATACCCTCACGGCGTTACCTATCCTTTTACCCCATGAACAAGATGCGCGGGGAGACAAAGAACTGGTATCAGGTCCCCATTACAGGCCGACGGCGGATGATGCGTGAACACGGTATGATCGGTCGGAAGTATGCTGGGCAGGTAACCCAGATCATTTCCGGATCCATTGGGTTCGACGATTGGGAGTGGGGAGTCGATCTCTTTGCGGATGACCCATTGGTTTTTAAGAAACTGGTCTACGAGATGCGTTTTGATGACGCCAGCGCCATCTATGGTCTGTTTGGCTCTTTCTATCTGGGTCTGCGCTTCCCGGCAGTAAAGCTTGCCACATTGCTTGAAGGCCGACTGCCCAGTCTTTGATTGCGACTTATGCCCTCCTTCCGCATTAGGCTATCTAAAAAGCTTTGGCACCACCAGTGAACATCCCTTTCTCGAACCGCCCGACGGAGCTTTTGCATCCGATCTTGCTTCTCAGCTTCCTCCATGGACAAGCAAACATGAATTGAATCGGCCAGCTCTTCAAGATTATACGGATTTACCACGACGGCGTCCGTCAATAGTTCAGCCGCGCCTGCGAATTCGCTCAAAATGAGACAGCCATCACCCCTTATCCTCGCAGCGATGTATTCTTCCGCGACCAAGTTCATTCCGTCCCGTAAGGGGGTAATCAGCGCCAGGTCGGCTGCGGAGTAGTAGGTCACCAGCTCTTCCATAGGCAATGCTTTATAAAGATAAAGCAAAGGGACCCACTTCCGAGTACTGAAACGCCCGCTGATGCGGCCAACGGTTTCATCGATCTCTCGCCGTAAAGTCCTGTATTCCTGAACCCGGGTGCGTGAGGGAACTGCAATTTGAATCATGCAGACCCGGCCGCGGTACATGGGATATTTTTCCAGAAAACGCTCGTAGGCAAGGAGCCTCTCGCGAATCCCTTTGGTATAATCGAGACGATCCGCCCCCATGATGATCTGCTCCACCCCAAGCTCCCTGCGTATCTGTGAGGCCTTTTCTATATTCACTGGTTTTGACGCGAGCTCATTCCATCGTCGATAATCGATGCCGACTGGAAAGTCCGTGACCTTGATGACTCGTCCTTGGTGCTTGATGCTTGCAGTCCCTCGATCTACAGGGAGATTGAGAACATCTTCAACGGCTTGAAGAAAATTTCTCGCATGGAGACCGAGTTGAAACCCAATAAGGTCGCTTCCCAAAAGTCCGAGTAAGATCTCCCTCCGCCACGGGAGAACACGAAAAACTGGAGAGGAGGGAAAAGGAATATGCCAAAAAAATCCTATCGATAGGTTCTGGTGTGTCTCTCTCAGAAGAGCAGGCAACAATGCCAGGTGGAAGTCGTGAATCCAGATTGCGTCAGAGTCCCGGGGTTGCTTCAGAAAAACCTTCGCAAACTTCTCATTCACTCCCTGATAAGCCTTCCAATAATCGTTTTGGAAATGGCATCGGTCCAAAGAATAATGGGAGATAGGCCATAGAACCCGATTAGAAAACCCCTGGTAATAATTCCTCACCTCTTGATCTGTAAGCTGGACCAAGTCCATAAAATATTTAGGTTCTCCCACCGGTATACCGATCCGTTGGGGAAGTTCCGCCTGGTCACCCCATGCAATCCAGGTGCCCCCACCTTTACACATAATTTCATCCAGGACGGAAACCAAACCCCCGACGTTTTTTACCCAAGAGAACTTGCCCAGTCTCTTTTTCAGCTGATATGGGGCCCGGTTAGATATGACGGTCAGTGGGGAGGCTCTATTTGCTATAGAATTCATCGACTATGCCGGTCCCGGGACAAACTTCTAAGAAAAGTTCCCAAGAGAATAGCCCCTGGTGATTGTTATCACCGAACCCATCAAAAGGGAACCCTCAAAGACTGGCGCTTGAGTGAGATACAGGACACCCCAAGAAGAATAAGACTTATGACCTTTGACGCATTGATAGCACGATACGCAGCGGCATCAGGCCTCTATCGCGATTTGGGGGTGTGATGCGAGACACCACTGGAGGCACAGATTAGGTCCGGCATTTCACTGGTAGCCTGGTTTCTACCTGAGGCGGTGCGCCAGTCTTTTATGCTCCTCACGGATACCGGACGGCAGCCGGTCACCAAACTTTTCAAAAAATTCGGCTTGATTTGGCAGGCTTGCTCGCCAGCCCTCACGGTCAACCCGTAGCAACTCATCAAGGGTTTCGTTCGAAATACCTATCTCTTTACAGTCAAGGCTCGATGCCGCAGGAACATATCCGATCGGCGTTTCCTTGGCTTTGCCAATGCCGTTGCAACGCTCAATGACCCACTGAAGAACCCGTAGGTTTTGGCCAAAACCAGGCCAGATAAATTTCCGGTTTGTATCCCGGCGGAACCAGTTAACCCGGAAAATCTTAGGCGGGTTCGAGGCATGCTTTGATATGGAAAGCCAGTGGCCCCAGTAGTCAGCCATGTGATAACCGCAGAAAGGCAGCATAGCCATAGGATCCCGTCGCATGACTCCCACTGCACCCGTAGTCGCCGCAGTGGTCTCGGAGGTCAACGTCGCACCAAGAAAAGTCCCGTGCTGCCAATTGAAAGATTGATAGACAAGCGGCACGAGATCCTGCTGCCTGGAGCCAAAGAGGATCGCGCTGATTGGCACGCCCTCGGGGTTCTGCCACTCAGGCGAGATAGAGGGACATTGGGACGCTGCTACCGTAAAGCGGCTATTAGGGTGTGCAGCTGGACGTTCATCCTTAGGACTCCATGGTTGCCCTTGCCAATCGAGAGCAGCCGACGGTGCAGGATCATCGTGCCCTTCCCACCAGACCGTGGCGTCTTCCTTGTAGGCAACGTTAGTGTAGATCGTGTCTTTCCGCACCATCGCCATAGCGTTAGGGTTTGTTTTTGAACTGGTGCCCGGAACTACACCGAAAAAGCCGGCCTCAGGGTTCACCGCCCAAAGGCGACCGCCGGGACCCACACGGAGCCAGGCGATATCGTCACCCACCGTGAAGACTCGCCAGCCTTTCATGGAGGGAGGGGGAACCAGCATAGAGAGATTCGTCTTTCCACAGGCACTCGGGAATGCCCCACAGATGTAATTGATGTCGCCCCTGGGGCTCTCCACGCCGACGATCAACATGTGTTCTGCCAGCCATCCTTCGTTGCGACCCAGGTTGCTTGCAATGCGCAGCGCCATACACTTCTTAGACAAAAGCGCATTGCCGCCATACCCGGACCCAACACTCCAGATGGTATCATCATCGGGAAAGTGGCAGATAAATCGCCGATCAATATTCAGGTCGGCGTTGGAATGGAGACAGCGGGTGAAATTATCGGAGCTGCCCAGCTGCTCCAGGGCCGGTGTGCCCATATGTGTCATGATCCTCATATTAAGCACGACGTAAACGCTGTCGGTGACCTGAATGCCAACCTTGCTGAACCGAGAACCCGGTGATCCCATGAGAAAAGGAATGACGTACATGGTTCGCCCCTTCATGGAGGAGGCAAATAGCTGGCTCAGGCGTTCATAGGCCTCGGCCGGGGCTATCCAGTTATTTGTGGGACCGGCATCTTCCTTTTCCTTCGAACATATGAAGGTGAGGTTTTCTGTGCGTGCCACATCGTTGGTGGCGCTACGATGAAGAAAACAACCAGGCAACTCTTGCTGGTTCAAGGAGATCAACTCTCCGGAACGAACCGCCGCTTCCGTGAGCCGCTGGCGCTCGGCGTCCGACCCGTCACACCAGACAACATCCTCCGGACGGCACATAGCCGAAACATCATTGACCCAGCGTTGAACAGGCCCGTTCATTAACATGGGTCGGTCTCCCAATAGGATAATTTCCACTTCATAGGTCGAGGTCCTCCCCTTATAAATATAACCGTGAAAAGACTAGCCTAGGGGGCACAACCGCCACGAGGAACCCAGAATTCCACGGCATCCTCTGGAGACACCGTTTCGAGAACTCAAGGATTCATTTTTTAGGATTGGCTCCCCTGACCTTAATTTTTTATCCGACACTCACTAATCATGTCAACCCCCGGGTGGGTTATCGCTGCTTATAGGCCTAAGACGCGAACATTCGTAACAAACGCCATCGTCCTCCTGTTACCCCCTGCACCCAATGAGCCAATGCGATCAAGTTGTCATCGGAATCCACCAGCCGTAGCAACCTCTGTTTCCCTTTAGGTTCACACAGGCCGGCAAGCACCTCTTGTTGGCCCATTTTGAGTCGGGACAATCCACTGTTTTCTAGGGTCACCTGACAAATGAACTCTAAGGCTTGATTGAGGGAGATCAGTGGTATCCTCTTCGGATCCTTCGCACTCTCGAACTCGGCCAGCGAGACAGCTCGCTCCAGGGTGAGCCAACCACAGGAAAGACGCCTCAAGCTTTTGAGATGGGCTCCACACCCAAGAAACCTCCCCATATCCGTGGCCAGTGTGCGTATATAGGCCCCTTTGGAACAGACAAGCTCAAATCCCAACTCTGCGGAATCCAGCTTCCAAAGGCTAAGTTGCGCAATTTTGATCTCTCGCAGAGGCCGAGGTACACTTTTTCCCTGTCGTGCGAGGTGATACAAACGCACCCCCCCCTTCTTAAGAGCCGAAAACATGGGAGGCATCTGCCATAGGGTCCCCGTAAAAGCTCTCTGGAGATCATCAATCGCCTGTTCGTCCAGGGAAGGTACATGATGTACTTCTATAATCTTCCCGGTTGAGTCTTGTGTATCCGTTTCTATACCCAGGCCAATAATACCGCTATAGCTTTTCTGCGCAGTCAGGAAGATATTGGCAATTTTTGTACCCTCATTGACACCCAAGGGAAGGAGGCCGGAGGCGAAGGGGTCGAGTGTACCCAGGTGTCCCACTTTCCTCGCCCCGAGAATACCTTTAACCCTTTGAACCACGGAGGCAGACGAAGGGCCCTCAGGCTTATCAATTAAAAGGATGCCGCTTTGCATTAGGTCACCTACGACTTGCCTGCATGGAGGTCCCTTTCCGGCCTGATCGAATACAACCGTTTCCGCCTCACCGGGGTGGTCGAGAGTACTTCCGGGGTACGCTTGAATCTGCTCGGCCCATCCGTTGGTCTTTCAAAATATGCCGGACAAGCCGAGACAGTGGAGCAGAAAGGGTAGAAAAACCATACGAGGTGGCCACCCCACGGCAACGGATTATTTCCCATAACCAGAGAGTCTCTCCGCAATGTCTACGACGTCAAAGGGCCTTTTTTAACCTGCTGGAGAAGGTCCTCGATGTGTTGGGCCTGATCCTGAGTATCGTCGTACACAAACTCGATGGTCGGAACAAACCGGAGTTTTAGTTCTTTGCCTACTTTCCCTCTGATAAAACCGGTGGCGCTCTTCAAGCCGGACAAGACCTCTGCTTTTTTCTTAGTGTCGCCAAAAAGGCTAAAATAGATCCGTGCGTGCTTAAGATCCCCGCTCAAGTGCACCCCAGTAAGATTAAGGGGCCCGACACGTGGATCGTGAACTTCCCGTGTCAGCAATTGGGAGATGATCTCTAGGAGGAGTTCTCCAACTCGATCTGATCGTTTGTAGTCCATTCTGGCCCATCCTTCTAAATCCGGTGACTCGAAAACAGGGTTTGCAAATCAAATAGTTCAATCCCAGGGTTAACACCCTGCAATTGGGCAAAGGAAAGACCAACCATTTGTCCCTTCTGAAGCCCCTATCGATAATGTGCCCGCAACATGCGGCGGGTCTCTCGAGTCTCAACAGTAAAAATATTCTATGTCTGATCCACGGATATCGGCAAGGCCCATGGAGTCGATAAAATCAATAACCCTGTGCAGTGTGGCCTCCACAATCCGATGACTGCTGCCAACCACGCTAAATCCCAAGATTGCGCTCTGCCAGAGATCCTGATCGCCGCATTCTGTAACGGAGATATTAAATCGGTGGGATACCCGCCCTTGGATTTTTTTGACCACTCCTCTTTTTTCCTTAAGCGAGTGGCTCTCCGCAAAGGTCAGGCTCAACTTCAGAACCCCCACGACCATAGGGGTAGAACTACGCCCCGGATGCTTTCTCCCTATCGTTCGTCTCCAGCGGAGACCCGGGACTCCTCACGCGTGCCCGTAGTTGGGTTCAGATGCCGGCTCACAGGCACTCGCTCATAGGCCTCCACCACATCGCCCACTTTGATATCCTGAAAACCGTCAATGCTCAAACCGCACTCGTACCCTGTAGCAACCTCGCGCATATCATCCTTAAAACGTTTCAAACTAGCTAGTTTCCCTTCATGAACGACTACCTGATCCCTAAGAAGCCGTATCAGACTCGAACGTTGAACCTTTCCCTCGCTAACATGGCACCCCGCAACAGTCCCCACACCCTGTATATTGAAGATTTCCCGAACTGCGATATGTCCAAGAACCTGTTCTCTATAAACGGGCTCCAGCATCCCTTCCAGTGCCGCTTTGATGTCCGCTATGGCATCGTAGATTACAGTGTAGAGCCGAACGTCTACCCCCTCCTGCGCCGCCAAACCACTCCCTTTGATCTCGGGGCGAACATTGAAACCAATGACAATAGCATTGGAGGCCGCAGCCAGAAGTATGTCGCTTTCAGTGATCCCTCCCGCAGAGCCATGGATGACACTTAGCTTCACCTCGTCGCTGGAAAGGCGGCTCAGGGCATCCGTCAAAGCCTCTACAGCGCCCTGAACATCGGCCTTAACAACAACCCTGAGCTCCTTGACACTCCCGGCCTGAATTTGTTCATAGAGTTCCTCGAGGGAGACCTTACTGGTCTTGCTTAGTTCGGATTCTCTCTGTTTACTGCGCCGAAACTCCGCAACCTGTTTGGCTTTGGTTTCATCGGCCAGTGCTACAAAGCGATCGCCCGCCTGTGGAACTCCTTGAAGACCCAAAATTTCCACCGGCAACGACGGCGGTGCCTGGTCTATTTTCCGGCCACGGTCGTTAACCATCGCTCGTACCCGCCCATGGAAAACACCACAGACGAATGAGTCTCCCACTCGAAGCGTTCCTTCCTGAACCAATACCGTCGCAACCGGTCCTCTACCTCGATCCAGCTTGGCTTCAACGATGGTTCCCAGAGCTAGTTTTTCAGGGTTGACCTTAAGTTCGAGGAGATCTGCCTGGAGCAGAAGCATCTCTAACAGTTGAGGGATGCCTTCTTTCGTTACGGCTGAAACAGGGACAAAAACCGTGTCCCCACCCCATGCTTCCGACACCAGACCATGCTCGGATAGCCCCTTGGTTACTCGCTCCAGGTTAGCATCAGGCTTATCGATTTTATTGACGGCTACGATGATAGGCACCTCAGCAGCACGCGAGTGGTTAATCGCCTCAATGGTCTGTGGCATGACCCCATCATCAGCTGCTACCACGAGAACCACAATATCGGTCACTTTAGCCCCTCTTGCCCGCATGGCCGTAAAGGCTTCATGTCCGGGAGTATCGAGAAACGTTACACTCCTCCCATCGACCTGAACATGATACGCCCCAATATGTTGGGTAATTCCACCAGCCTCCTGGTCAGTGACATGGGCACTGCGAATGGCGTCAAGAAGAGACGTTTTTCCGTGGTCCACGTGCCCCATAATGGTCACAACAGGAGACCGAGGCTGCAGAACGGACTCAGGCTCCGCAACCTGATCCTCGACCCCTAGTGCTGTTTCTACATCAAACGCTACATTCTCCACTTGGTGATCGAATTCGGCCGCAACAATGGAAGCGGTGTCTGCATCCACGATCTGGTTGATGGTCGCCATCATCCCCAGCTCCATCAGCTTCTTGATGACCTCCCCCGCCTTTACACCCATCACCTTGGCCAACTCCCCAATACTGATCGCCTCCGACATCTTGACAACCCGCTTGCTGGCCTTCGGCACGGTAATCTCTGTCTTTCGTTGTTCCTTGCCCGGTAAGGCTCTTTTTTTTCTTGGCATCCGACTGGAACGGAGTTCCCGTTCCCGGAACTGTAAAATATCTTGCTTTTTGACAACCCTCTTTTTATGCGGGGTTGTCTTTGCTGGTTTCTCTGCTTTATCCAGGACGGCCTCTTTTGCCTCCAGACTCCGGCTCCGCCTCTTTGGTTCTCCTTTTTCCTCAACCGGCCTATCCGGTTGCACCGTGATGGCACTTTCAGGAGGAGGGGTTGGCTGAGACTCAATCTTCTTCGCTTGTTTCAGGTCGATACGCCCCAAAACCTTGGCACCTCTCGGAGGCTCTTCAATTGCAGGAGCCGGTTTTTCTCCAACCGGTTTCGCCTTGACCTCCGGTGTTTCTGGAGGGAAAGGAGGAGGGGTTTCGATCGCCTTGGACTCGATGATGGGCGCTTTCTCTGCAGGAAAACCGTCCGACAGAGGCATGCCGCTGGGAGGAGAGGCAGCCGGCACGGCCTCTGGAGGGGTTTGGTTACTCTTATGTTCTTGGGGTTCCAGTTTGGGCACAGTACTTTGAGAACTGACCTCAATTCGGCTGGTACGGCGGCGGATTACGTTGGCCCGAACTCTCCGTTCAACAACTTTTTCGTGGGCCTGTATCTCCCCCATGTTCTGATCCTCGGCCGTCACCACTCGGTCCGCCACCACTCTCTCCTCCCCAACGGTGACCCGAGGCTTTGCCGGTGCAGCTAAAGCAGCCCGAACACGCACAACCTCATCTCCTGCCAGAGAACTTTGAGCCTTTTTGCCCCTTATCCCCATCTTTTCCAGGTGGGTGATGAGATCTTTGGTTTCTACGCCCAACTCTTTTGCCAATATATGGACCCTTGTCTTCACCATCTTTCACTCCCGATACCGATGACGCAAACCCAGGATGAGCTTTTCTCTTGCCTCCCGTCCGAATTCCACACGTAAGGCCCGATAGAGACTTTTTTTACGTAAAAATGTCTCCCAACACCGTTCCTCTTTATGGAGATAACCTCCTCGCCCCTTCCCTCGTTTATCCAGTTGCAACTCCCCGTTTTCCCGAGCAACAAAACGGAATAGCAGATTTTGGTCATCTCTAACACCACATCCAAGACAGGTGCGTTCCGGAGGGTGTCGTCGCTTTATACCTTTCACTATCAACTACTCCTCAGTCCTCCTTTTCCTCGGGTGATTCTTGTTGATCCTCACCTTCCGCGCTATCCATGGACTGAGCAGTCTCAGAAGATGCCACGTCCGTTTGAGCCAACTCTCTCTTAGCGTTTTCTTTTTCCTCTTCCTCTTTTCTCTTTTTCTCTGCCACGTGTTCTCGACTCGACTCGTAGATGGCTTCGGCCTTCTCCTGCCCGATTCCCTCAATACTTAGAATGGTTTCCAAGTCCGCTTCTGCCAGTTCCTCCGCCGACTTGAACCCCTCCTGGAGGAGTAGCTCTGCAACCATATCGTTCACTGCCGGGATAGCCCCAATCGAACTCCGCGCACGGCGGGTCTCTTCCTCAGCCTCGGATTCGCTTCGGGCATCAATCCTCCACCCGGTCAAGCGGGCAGCTAAACGTACGTTCTGCCCTTGCCGGCCAATGGCAAGAGAAAGCTGGTCATCGGGAACAATAACCTCCATAACATGTTCCTCGTCATCGATGATGATCTTGGAAACTTTTGCAGGTGCCAGGGCCCGACAGACATAATCCGCTTGATCCGGTGTCCAGTGAACAATATCAATTTTTTCCCCGCGCAGTTCCTGAACAACAGATTGGACTCGTGTCCCCTTCATCCCTACGCAAGCCCCCACTGGGTCAACATCCGAGTCGTGAGAGATTACGGCGATTTTTGCACGACCCCCCGGTTCTCGAGCAGCCCCCTTGACCTCGACGATCCCTTCATAGATCTCTGGAACCTCCTGTGCAAAAAGTTTAATCAGCATCCCGGGGTTAGCTCTGGAGAGAACAATCTGGGGGCCTCTGCTCGTCATCTCAACACTAACGATATAGGCGCGGATCCGATCCCCCTGCCGATATCGCTCACGAGGAACCTGCTCCTTTTCTAACAGAATCGCGTCCGTCCTTCCCAGGTTTACAATAATATTTCTCTTCTCATATCGCTGCACAATCCCGTTCACCAATTGCCCTTCACGACCTTTAAATTCATTATAGATGATTTCCCGCTCCGCGTCCCTAACCCTTTGCACAATGTTCTGCTTCGCGGCCTGAGCCGCGATTCGACCAAATGAGCTACAATCCAATTTACTAAGGAGCTCATCACCGATATCCGCTTCGGGATCGAGGCCATCTCGGGCCTCTTGTACGGTAATTTCGATGTTGGGATCCTGCACTTCTTCCACCACCACCTTGGCCTCAAAGAGTTCCACCTCCCCAATCTCGGGATTGTATTGGGCCTCGATTTTCCGTTCGGGTCCGAATGTCTTTTTAGCGGCTGAAACCATGGCGTTTTCCAGCGCACTGACCAGAATGGTCTTATCTATGCCCTTTTCTTTACTCACCTGCTCTATGACTCGGTTTAAATCTTGTTGCATGTTATGTGCTCCAGTCGTGCTCATAATTCGCCTTCTCTATGGCAGAGAAGGGTATATGAACCTCTTTTCCATCTTGCAAGACAGCGATTTTACCCTCTCGGGCCTGTTTGAGAATGCCCAAAAAAGATTTTCTCCCTTCGATGGTCTCCCGGGTTCGAACCCGAATTCTCCTCCCCACAAAACGGGCAAAATGTTCCGGCTTCTTTAGGGTACGGTTAATCCCAGGTGAGGAGACCTCAAGAACATATGCTCCTTCCACTGCACTGTGCTGGTCCAGGAGATCACCGATCCGGCGACTGACTCGGGCCAAATCATCGAGGTTCGCCCCCCCCTCCTTATCAAGGTAGAGACGAAGCACTCTGCGACCTCTATGCCCCTCACGCCGAAGCTCAATATCAACAACTTCCATCCCTTCAGCAGTTACCAACGGGACCGCTATCTCCCATACCCGGGCGATAGCTGAATCACCAGCCATCATAACCCCCAAAATAAAAAAGCGGGCATGAGCCCACTTTGAGTGTAACTCCCAAAAGTGTACTATTTTTCTACCATAGTGAAAGCAGAAAACGCAAGGGTTTCACTATTAGTTTTCTTGATAAAGATTATCTGGTATCATTTTTTTGTTTTTCTACAACTGACCATGACGAGTCAAAACAAAAGACTAGATTCCCGCTCCCCAATCTCGTGGAAAAATATCCTGACGAGCCTAGAGGATGGTGTGATCGTGCTTGATCCGGATGGAAAGATTTGCTTCTTTAATCAAGCAGCCGAGATTCTTACAGGGCTTTCTGCATCCCAGGTCCTACAGCAGGCGTATTCACGCCGATTAAAAAGAAACCCCTGGATTCTGGACATGATAAAGAAAAGTCAATCCCCATATCAGACCGGTACGCGGGGGGAGGGAAGTTTCACCACCCAATGGGGGCATCAAGTCCCTATAGGCTTGACAGTTTCGCCATTGCAAGATGAGAGTGGGCAATTTTTGGGAAGCATTTTGCTCCTGCGCGATTTGACCCATCGCAAAGAGATGGAGGAAGACCTAAAGCGCTCTGATCGCTTGGCTGCGCTGGGCACCCTTGCGGCTGGCTTGGCCCACGAGATCAAAAACCCACTGGGAGGCATCAAAGGGGCCGCGCAACTGCTTCGGCGCTCGGTAGCTCACGACCCGTCCCTCGTGGAATGCACGAACGTCATGATTCGGGAAGCGGATCGGGTTAATCGTCTCATAGAGCAGCTCCTCGATCTCTCTCGCCCTGTAAAACTCAAACAGGCCCCTCTGAATATCCACGAACTGCTGGATGACGTGCTTCTCTTGAAAAGACAAACAGTGGAAGAGCGGTGTATGATAGTAAAAAAACACTTTGACCCGAGTCTACCTTTGATCCAAGCTGATCGAGATCAACTGACGCAGGTTTTTCTAAATCTTGTGAATAACGCCCTCCAGGCCATGGAGAACCGCGGATGCCTAACCATCACTACCCGCATAGAAACCGACTTTCATATCCGGGAGCAGGGAAAGGAACAAGGGAAATTTATTTGGGTGGATTTGGAAGACACTGGAATAGGCATTGAGGAAAAAAACCTCTCCCACATCTTTTCCCCATTTTTTACCACAAAAAACGAGGGCACAGGGCTTGGGCTGGCGATCTCTTATCGAATCATCAAAGAACACGGCGGCCTCATTCGGGTGGAAAGCCATGTCGGACAGGGGGCCATCTTTAAGGTATCTCTTCTGGTGGCAAATTAATGAATCAGGGAAAGATCCTCGTTATTGATGACGAAGAGTCGCTACGATGGGTCCTCAAAAAGGCCCTCGAAGACGAAGGCTATTGGGTCCAGACTGCCGCAAGTGGCCAGCTAGCCCGGGAATACCTGAACGAAAACCGCTTCGATGTTTCTCTGATGGATATCAAACTCCCGGATATTGATGGGTTGACGCTGCTCAAGGAGACCAAAGAAGCAGCCATCGATACTTCCATGATTCTCATGACAGCCCAAAACACGATGCGCAACGCTATAGAGGCCATGAAAAACGGGGCTTTTGACTATGTCACTAAGCCCTTCGATCTGGAAGAGATCATGGTCCTAGTCAAAAGGGCCCTAGAAAGTCGCAAGCTGAGGCAAGACTTTCGCGAACTCAAGGAGGAGGTCAGGAAAAGATTTGAGCCCGGGGTCACTATGATCGGCACCAGCTCGGCAATGCAGAAGGTATATAAGACTATCGGACAGGTGGCGGACACCAATGCCACAATCCTGATCCAGGGAGAGAGTGGTTCAGGAAAGGAACTTGTGGCCAAGACGATCCACTACAATTCACCCCGCTGGAATAAACCATTCGTCACGGTTAATTGTGCTGCTATTCCCCGGGAACTCTTAGAAAGCGATTTGTTCGGCCATGAGAAAGGCTCTTTTACGGGTGCCTTGGAGCGAAGAATAGGAAAATTCGAGCTTGCGGAAGAAGGAACGCTCCTTCTCGACGAGGTAGCAGACATTCCTCGGGAGCTTCAGACCAAGTTGCTCAGAGTGCTCCAAGACGGAGAGTTCAGCCGCGTGGGCGGTGGAGATACCCTGAAAGCGAATGTTCGCATCCTGGCGGCCACAAACCAAGATATGGAACGGGCGGTAAGGGAAAAACGGTTTCGCGAGGATCTCTACTTCCGGCTGAAGGTCATTCCTATCTACCTGCCGCCGCTGAGGGAGCGTCGGGGAGATATCCCTATACTGGTCAGGCACTTCATAGGCAAAATCAACCGAGAGATGGCGACTCAGGTCTCAGGTGTTTCCCCGGAAGGCCTTAAAGTCCTGGAACAACACCCCTGGAAGGGAAATGTCCGGGAACTGGAGAATACGTTGATTCGTGCTGCGGTGCTCTCCCCCGGACCCATTTTGTTCCCCAAAGATCTTTCGCTCCAGAGGAGACAGGAAACGGAAGTCTGGGAAGTCGATAACCTATCCCTAGAAGAGATACTTCACCACAAACTAGAGGATTACTTCCAAAGGACCAAGGGAGTGGATGTGGATAACCTTTACTCCCTCGTGGTTGAAAGAGTGGAACGACCCTTGATTGAACTGACACTTCGAAAGACTCGTGGAAACCAGATCCGGGCGGCCCATATCCTGGGTATTAACCGCAACACTCTGCGGAAAAAAATTGCGGATCTTCACATCGAACTTAAGAAGAACAATGGGTAACCTGTTGAGCGGGCTTTCCCAAACGCCGGTTTTTCCCTCGGGTCTCTACGCAATCTTCGATCCAACCCGAAGCAGAGGTCGTCCTTTAAACTCGATGCTTAGGGATCTTTTGAGGGGAGGTGCCCGGCTGATTCAGCTTAGGGCTAAGACATTGCCGTCAAACGATTTTTTCCAGCAGGCCATAGAGGTGCGCCGCCTTACCCGTCAGGCAGGCGCGGTGTTCATTGTCAATGACCGTGTGGATATTGCGCTCGCTTCCCAAGCCGATGGGGTTCACCTAGGGCAAGAAGACATCCCCTTAGCCGTTGCGAGAAGACTGATGGGGGAAAAAAGGATAATTGGCATCTCTACCCATGATTTAGAGCAAGCCCGTGAGGCAGAGCAGGGGGGAGCTGACTATATAGGTTTTGGACCTATTTTTGCGACCGCCACGAAAGATACGGGCTATGCACCGAAAGGATTAGGGACACTGGAGGAGATTTGTAGAGCTGTCAAGATCCCCATCGTCGCTATCGGCGGTATTACGGAAAACGACGCCGCTCAGGTGTGGATGGCTGGGGCCAATGCTGTCGCGATCATCAGTGATCTTATGGGAGCAGATGATGTAGCGGAAAAAGCAAGAAAACTCTTAGCCATCTATCAGCCCTCCTCCAGATCTTCATAGCCAAATTCCTCATGGTCAGAGAGATCCTCGAAACGTGTATATTCGTTAAAAAATGCCAGACCAACGGTATCCGTAGGACCGTTACGTTGTTTGGCTACAATAATCTCCGCCACTCCGCGATCAGCTGACTTTGGATTATAAACTTCATCACGATAGATAAAGGCAATGACATCGGCATCCTGCTCTATCGCCCCCGACTCCCTGAGGTCGGCCATCATCGGTCGCTTGTCTCCACGTTCTTCAACACGACGATTCAGCTGTGAAATGGAGATTACAGGAACACTCAGTTCCTTGGCTAAGGCCTTCAAGGAACGGGAAATTTCAGATATCTCCTGCTCACGGTTATGTGCAACTCCCATCCCACGCATGAGCTGAAGATAATCGATAATAATCAGGCCTATTTTTTTCTCTCTGTCCCGGGCTAGCCGCCGCGCCTTAGCCCTGAGCTCAAGCACCGAAATAGCCGGCGTATCATCGATATAAATGGGGGCTTCGGCCAATCTTCCAGCCGCCATGACAAGAGCAGGAAACTCACGTTCCGCCAGATAACCTGACCGGACTTTGGAGTGATTGATCCTTGCCTCAGAGCAAAGCATTCTGAGGCCCAATTGTTCCTTGGCCATTTCCAGGGAGAAAATCGCTACTCCGACACCACCAAGCGCTGCATGGGTAGCAATATTAAGGGAAAAAGCCGTCTTCCCCATGCTCGGCCGACCGGCAACCACGATCAGGTCTGAGGGTTGAAGTCCGGCTGTGAGTTTATCCAGGTCTTTGAAGCCTGTGGGCACCCCCGTAACCAGCTCCTTGCGTTCATAGAGCTTCTCCACCATCTTGATGGAGTCCTTCATCATATCTCCAACAGAGGTGAACGCAGACTTGATTTTTTTCTCCGAGATGTCGAAGATAACCTTCTCAGCCTGATCGAGAAACTCATCCACGTTGCCCTGCTCTTCAAATCCCCGAGTAGCAATTTCGGTAGCCGTCGCGATGAGGTGGCGCAAAATCGCCTTCTCCCTCACGATGCGGGCGTAGTAAGTTATGTTGGCAGCTGTGGGAACTGCGGCATTTAATGATGCAAGATAGGCGGACCCTCCCACTACCTCGAGCTCCCCTTTTGCCTTCAAAAAATCGCTTAATGTAATAATGTCAACCGGTTCACTCCGGTCGGAAAGCTCCATCATGGCGCGAAAGATCTTGGAGTGGGATTCCCGGTAGAAATCCTCTGGAGTCAGCGTCTCGACAACGCGGTTGATCGCCTCATTGTCGAGCAAAATACCACCGAGGACCGACGACTCTGCCGCCAGATTCTGAGGCGGGACTTTACGGAGATTATCGTCTACGGTCGCCACGAAACCAAATGGGAACCTGGAACCAAAATTCAGTAGAGGGAAAAAGTAATACTACGCTACTTTAAACGAATGAGCAAAGCAAGAAAAATTTATCCGGAAAAGAGCAAACTCCAATCCTGTGGCAGCTAACGCCTATGATCGCAACCCTCAGGATCATGGGTCAACAGAACTACCAAACTCGAGAGCCTAACTCTCGGGTGAGGAAGTCAATCACCAGTGGCCAGGCCAGCTCAGCAGCATGCGGATGGTATCCAGCCGTTCCCGGATCGACAAAGCCATGGCCGCCAAAAGGGAAAAAATGCCACTCCAACTTCTGCCCGTTCGCTAAAAAAGCCTCCCAAACCCGATTCTGCACAGGGATCGTCGTTACCCGATCGTCGGCCCCAAAAAGCACTATGGATGGGCAACGGATCAAACGGGCCGCATCCCAGGGAGGACAGGGCCGCAGCTCCGTTGTGGGCTGGTCACGAACAGTCGGGTAGTACCCAACGAAGGCATGCACTTCTGGGGATGCAGCAACAAAATGGAGTGCAATCCGTCCTCCCATGGAATACCCGACAACCGCGACCCGCCCAGGGTCCACGTCATGACGTGAAACCAGATGGCGCCACCCCATGCCGATGACACGGACAAAGTCGGCATCGGAGGTTTTACTCTGAATCTCCCGTCCTGTATGGATGTGCGTAATGCCAGGAAAACCGAGCAACTCGTAGAGGTTGGGAATAACCACAGTATAGCCTAGCTTGGCAAATTTGAGCGCCTCGATTTTGATGTAATCCGTAACACCGGTATTCTGATGGACGAGCAGCAAGGCCGGGCCGGGATCGGCGTTTTCCGGGTACGCCAGATACCCTGGTAGCCCATCGTCCTCGGCGACTAAGCAACGCTCGATAACGTTCATTGAACCCCCCTGGATAGATGAGTTCGCACGCTAACATGCCGGCGTAAACGTGGCAAGTGGATTTAAAAACACACCGATTTTACGATGCACCGGCCTGGCTTGGTGGACTGAGAATCTGTGTGGCCTCGTCCAATTCCTTATGGCTTCCCATAAGCACAAGGATATCTCCAGCGCCAAAGAGGAAATCATTCGCTGGGTTGTGAAATGACTTCCCCTCACGCACCACCGCAATCAGCGTTACACCCGTAAATGAACGTAGCTGAATCTCTCTCAGGTTCTTCCCGATCGCAGGAGAACCCTCCAGGAGTAAAAACGTATCAGTGGTGGTACCGGCTAAAAACCGAGTCAACTCATCCAACTGCCTTCCCTGGAAGCGGAGACCCCGCAGCGCACCGTAATGTTCTTTGCGAACCAGATCGACCTGGAGCGAAATCACATTGCGCGGGATATGATACTCCCGCAAGACACGGGCAAAGATCTCCACGGAAGTCTCAAACTCCTCAGGAATAACTTGATTGGCACCCAAACGATAGAGGCGCTCTATCTCCGCCACATAACGGGTCCGCACGATGAGAAAAAGGTCGAGTCTTAACCTGCGTGCCTCTGAAACTACGTGTGCTGTCGCAACCGGATCCGAAATGGCAACGACTAGGATTCGCGCTTGGGCTATACCCATCATCTGCAGGACATCCGGCCGCGTCCCATCGCCAAATGAGATAGGTTCTCCAGCAGCCCTAGCCTGAGTTACCAGATCCAGGTTCATCTCCAGGATTCTGTAGGGGACACTGACTTCCTTGAGCACTCGGCCGAGATTCTGTCCGTTCAATCCATAGCCTACAATAATGACATGTCCCGGGGGCGAACTCTCTATCCCCTTCTTCCTTTCAGAGGCTTGCTTATTCAAGGGCCTTCCGACCATGGCATCTAGAGCAAACGCCAAAGGATGGACCCACTGAATAAGGAAAGGCGTCACCACCATGCTGAGGATGGAAGCAGCCAAAAATGTTTGCTCTTCCGCTCCGGTCAAAAGCCCGAAACCCTCCCCGGTTTGGGCAAGGATAAAAGAAAATTCTCCGACCTGCGCCAGGCTCAAACCCAGTACCACGCCAAGCCTGAGAGAGCGAAAGAGCCACCAGAACACTAAAAAGAGCACTAGGCCCTTGACGGTAACAATCAGCAAAAGGTTCAGCAGAGGTGTGAAAAGATCGTTCAGGAGAAATTCCAGATTGAGTAGCATGCCGATGGAGATAAAAAAAATACCACTAGAGGAATCCCTCAAGGGGAGTATATCGGCAACGATCTGATGTCGGAACTCCGATTCTGAGATCACGAGTCCTGCGATGAACGCACCCAACGGCAGAGAAAGTCCTGACTCGGAGGTCAACCAGGCAGTCCCCAAGCAGGTGAAGATGACGAAGAGAATAAAGAGCTCCCGATTCTTCAAGAGAGCTACCTGGCGCAAAAGCCAAGGGAAAATCGTTCGCGCCGCCAACACGATCAACAGCAGGACGAGAGCAGATTTGATCAACGTCCACCCGATAAGGAGTAAGGAAACTTTGCCCGATTGTCCCAGGACCGGAACCAGAAGCATCATCGGAACAATGCAGAGATCCTGAAACAGGAGAACACCAGCAGCCAACCTCCCCTGCAGGGCATCTGCCTCTCCGCGGTCACTGAAAATTCTGAGAACGATTGCGGTACTGCTCAAAGAGAGCAGAAAACCGTAAAAGACGCCAACCTCGATCGTATAGCCGAAAAATCGGCAGACACTCAAAACCACCAGCGTCGTAAGAACGATCTGAAGTGTCCCTGCCCAAATCAGGCTGCTTCGTACCTGTAAGAGTTCCCGTAAAGAAAATTCAAGCCCGATGGTAAAGAGCAAGAGAACAACACCGATCTCCGCCATGGTCTCCACTTCCTGAACATTTTGAATCAACCCTACACCGTGGGGACCCGCGATCACGCCGGCCAAGAGAAAACCAACGATAGTCGGAAGCCGCAGTTTTTGGAAAAGAAAGACAATCGCAATAGTGGCAGCAAGTACAATGATAAGCTCTTTTAGGACACCGATATCAGACATGGGGATCCTCTACGCCACTATGTTACAATACTTGCCCGATGTAAGAGTTCCGGGATGATCAGACCCCGACGAAAGGCTACGAGGACATCACTGAGCCGTGTAATTTGCCGTAACCACAGTGTGAATACCACCACGGATGTTAAAGTCACCGACGACCGTCATCGATTTCGGCCGGCAGGCCTCCACCAAATCATCCAGGATGCGGTTGATAACGTCCTCATGGAAGGCCCCTTCCTCACGGAAGGACCACAGGTAAAGCTTGAGAGATTTTAACTCCACGCACAGCTCCTTCGGTACATACCGGATCTGAATCGTGGCGAAATCGGGTTGCCCCGTTAGCGGGCAAACGCAGGTAAATTCAGGACACTCCATGTTAATCTCATAATCCCTTCCAACCCGAGGGTTGGGAAAGGTTTCCAAATGCTTACCTGGTATCGCTGGCATATTCCTATTCTAACGTAGTCAAAAGTGATTTCCAATTCGTGTAAACTTCGGAGATCAGGGTATGTTGACTTTTAAAAAAACTAGACTACATTTTGTGTATCCTATGAAATTTGATATACAGCTCCCTTCGGTGAACGGGATCGCCCGTATGGAAATTAAAACGGCCCTGGAGGGGGCCCAATGGGTGGCTTATATTTCTTTCGTCTCCGGTCGTCCCACCAACGAAACCTGTCTGATGTTAGGAGAACAGGGCATACCGTATCGCTTCACCGGGCCAAGTGAACAAGAAGTCCAGAAATCAGCCAAACAATTTCTCGACAAGCATTACCGGATTGTCAGGATGATTTGGTGAGCTAACGATCCCTTGCGTAGTTGCCTGGCATAAGGCCGGGGCGGCTTGCACCAGCAAGATCCGATCTCCAGCTCAACGTCCCGGGAGCATGGCCTGTCTTCACCATAGAGTAGAGTTCCTTAAAGCGCATCTGTTCGGTCACCCTTTAGTAGAAACCAAGAAATCCTTCGCTCAGTCACCCGATACCTTTGCCGAACGATGGCGGCTGCCTATCAGGAAAGGAAAACGGGTATCACACACCCGGGACGTACATCGGAAAACGACAGGAGGTTAGAAACATCAGCGTGACCTGTTTTGCGTTTTCATAATGTTTCCGATTTCCAATACCGAATATAATCTGCCTTTGCCGACCCCGGCGCAAGATCTTTTAATGCTCCGTTGCCAGACCTTTTTCTTCATGTTTTCCGGCCAAAAGGGCCAAGTACGGCATTGAATGGGCCGAGCCTCATATATACTGCACTGGTTGTCTTTTAAAAAAGGACACTGTGGGCGTAGTTGTTTGAGATGAAATTTCTTTCTTGTCTGAACCGCGTACCGCCGTGTGAATTGCATCGTAGAGATACCGAGATTGGAAGCGATACGTTGACGATCCTTAAGGGACAGATAGACATAGCCATCAACGTTTCTGGATTTGCAGCATTTGCCAGACATCTGACATTCAAATCTGATACCGTCGTCATAAAATTTCTTCTTCATAGCTTCTCGGTAACCTGTTAAGATATTTTGAAGTATATCATAGCCAAACCAGAGCAGAAAGATCGCAACTAGATTGACCGGATGATAACCCCCTCCCCTCAAGGAGAATAGCTATCTCCGCCCTGTAGCGAACCCACAGTTGACATCACCATTCGTTATCGGTAGCATCTAAGCAGTGTGATCAACGGCCGTCGATCTGCCTTTTCCAGCCAACGAAGATAAGGGACACCACCTCGATACTGACGATCATGGGGACAGAAGCCTGATTCCACCTGCGCGAGGTACAAGGATAGGAAACAACAATACAGCCCAAGGAGGACATCCGATGACCGAACCCAAAAAAGACGTGATGCACGCGATACCTCGTGAGCAATGTTATCTCTGTGTCATGTCGCTGGTTGCGAATCCGCCGGCGGACGCACCGCCGGCCGCTGACCTTCGCCGCGCACATAAACAATTTCTTGGCGACCTTGAAGAGCAGGGTCGGATTTTCGGTGCCGGTAAACTCGAAAACAGTAAGGAGAAGGAGAAAGCTACGCTCGGTTACGGCATGTTTATCTTGCGCGCGGAGAATCGAAAAGAAGCCGAATCCATCGCCTTCCAAGAACCAAACACCAAAGCGGGCCTTCGCACTATGAAGCTCATCCCCTGGCAGCGCACAGAAGGTGATATTAACATATCGATCAATTTTACCAGCAGCACGGTTACGATCGATCGCAGACGATTTCTGCTAGAAACCGGTTGAATCCACAGGGAACGTTGCATGTTCCGTCGCATCACGCGACCAGCGACAGTGTCAGAACCATTGGGGTACAAAGTGTGCGGCGGAAAACCTTCCAAGGCTTCGTACCATCAACATACCTAGATATCGACGTGTAAGACCCCAGGCAGTCTCCATGTGGCTTTGTGCAGAAGTATCCTTTATCAGGAAAAGGTTCTCGCCATTAATTCTTTGACCGCGTTTCTGCCGTTCTCGTCGATGAAGCGCGTCCCTGTCCCGGCAAAATGAACGTGGTTGATAATAGGCTCGTCCCCTTTTTTGCGCTCGACCCAGTCTACCTCATTCCAAGCAAACCACGCACCACGTTTCTGATCGAATACGTACAAAGGTTTGTTGCATAGTTTGGCAAACTCAGCACCCCATCCTGTACCACCCTTTACCGTCTTGTCCCCAAGGATCTGTCCGATCACATAAATCTCTTGTCCATTGTTAATCTGATACCAGATCGTTTGCAGAATCTTACGAAACATTGGGTTGTCCGTGAAGCGACGGTACATTAGACGCGAAACGTATTCCAAGCTCACATCGCCACTTTTCAGTTCCTCGTGATTCAGCACACGTAACCCTCGTTCCCGAACTATATTGTGCCCTTCAAATGTAAAATTGACCTCTTCAATTCCGAAACGCTCCGCGTTCATTCCGAATTCGGCTTCCGCCCCTTTAGCACCACCACTAAAGAGAATAAAATCTTCCTTCTTCATACTGGTTACCTTCCTAAACTCATTTGTTCTTAAGCGAATACTAAATAAAGTTCATGTATTACTTTAATAGTTTGGTTCATAAGCTATCATGCATTTGATCTCTCCTCGGCCTAGGTTAGCCCCTCCGTCGAATACGCTTAACGGGCTTCAGGTTTGTTTTCTTATGCTCCTCAGACTTGGGAGGTTCCATCGAGGGCTGTTGGGATTCCGCTAGTGCAGTGGACAGGCCTCTTGCTTCTTTCCTTTCCTTGTCTTTAAAAACCACCTTCCGCCCAATCACCCGATCATCAATCACCAAACTAAAAAGATCGAATCGGTTGTAATGTCCGGTGATGTCGTGACTAATCCTCTCATGAATCATCATCTCCGGATCAACCTCGGCGTAGAGGATATTTCCCGCCCCGGTATCAGGGCCGGCCAGATACTGACCTGTAGGACCGATAATGGAAGAAAAAGTTCCGGTCCCGGTTACCTTTTTCTTTTGTTCCGGTGTCGGGCACAGCAGATCCCGCATCTCGTCAGTAAAAACTCCGGTGGCGCTGATGACAAAGCACTTTCCCTCAAAGGCGTAGTTACGGGTACGGATCTCTATAGAGTCCTTATTTTCTAAGTAAGGGAAGGCAGGCCAGCTTGCTACATGGACCCGCTCTCCTTGGAGCAAAAGGGCCATCCTATAAAAGCTATTCATGTTTTCACCGCAGATAAGGCCACTCACAGGCCCAACGTCCGTGTCGAAAGACTTTAAGGTGCTTGCGTCTCCTGCAGTGTGAACTAGTCGTTCCGTCCAGGTGGGCACCAGCTTCCGATGCTTTCCTAGAATATGCCCGTCCGGACCGATAAAGAGCTGGGTGTTGTACAAGGTACCCATAGTGCCAGGGTCACGTTCATTCAGGCCCATAACTACTGTGGCCTGGACATCACGAGCCGCTTCGCATATCGCATCCGTGACAGGACTGGGGATCTCCACGGAGTTCTTGAAGAGCTCTTTGATTAGAGGTTTACACTCACGGGCGACACGGTATTCGAACCAGTGAGGGAACGCAGGAATATACGCTTCCGGGAATCCGATGACGCGTGCTCCTTCTCTTCCTGCCGTCCGGATGAGCTGGCATGCCTTTTCAGTCGTCCTTTCTCGATCTAGAAAAACAGGCGCGGCTTGAACCGCCGCCACTTTAAACTTTGCATAACTATCGCCCATGGTTCTCCTCCCTGTTCACCCAAAGATGCCCCATATTAACCACTAAGAGCTAAGCGATCAATAACTAGGAGCGAACAGGAAATAGTATAGATTCCTGAACGACTCCACGACCCAATCCTTGACTGAGACAAACCTGACGCCTCGCTTTCCCGCTGATGACTTATCGTTTCCAGACCAACGTTTGGTTATTAGCCGGCATCGAGTAATCCTTGACAAGGGCCAATCCCTGCTCGCAGGCGAGTACGTTGATGGCTTCAAAATCCCGAAGGCCGCTGTGAGGATCTCTGAACTTGAGAGTTTGATCGAAACAGGCGTTGCTCTCACTGGTATACTTCCCCTGATATCGAAAGGGTCCGTAGATACACACAATGCCTCCCGGGCGAAGAATCTCTCCAACCCCGTGGAACAGCTGCGTCACATGCTTCCACGACATAATATGCAACGTGTTCGCACTGAATATCGCGCTTGTTGCAACCACCGGCCAAGGATGCTGGGACACATCAAGCAAAAACGGGAATTTTACATTGCTCGGACCTTCTCGTTTTAATCGTGCTCGAATTCCGGCATGATTTTCCAGAAGATCACTTGTTTGCCAGGTTAAGTGGGGGAGATGTTGACCAAAGTAAACGGCATGCTGGCCAGTACCACTACCAATTTCTAGAACCTCCTGGCTGTTTCTAAAAATATCCTTAAGGATCTGTAAAATTGGATCTTTATTATGATCGCATGCCTCGCAATAAGTGAGCATGGCGTGAATCCGGAGTTCCCCTTGCTTACCCAATGGTAAGCAAAGCAGGAGACGGACTCAATCCTTTCTTATCAGATAACGCTTACAGTTCCGTTCTCTATTCGATTTCCAAGCACTTTCGGCAATCCGTCTAACATGGTGTGTGAACCTAAACCTCGACGCCAGACGCAACCCGCCCGTCAAACATATAGGTTGCACTACATTGTGGTACTACATGAACCTGGTACGGGTGAGGTGGCGAACATGTCCGTTAGCTGGTGGCTCTCTCCCTTGATCCACCCCGCCGAGCCAGGACGAGTTCCCGGCGGGCGATGTAGTAGCCGCTGCCCACGATCACCAGTGCACCAACAATCGCCCAAATGTCCGGAACCTCGCCGAACAGGAGAAATCCGAAAAAGGTGGCAAACACAAGCCGCATATAATCGAAGGGAGTTACGAAGGACGTTTCGCCTGTGGAGAAGCCACGGGTGAGCGCCAGCTGTCCGGCTACACCCAAGGCTCCGATCAAGAAAAGAAGCGCCCATTGTTCGATCGTCGGAGTACTCCAGATAATCAGGGTCGGGACAAAGCTGATCGCCGCACCACCTACAGTGAACCACATAACGATGGTCGTCGTAGTTTCCGTACGCGATAGCCTCTTGATTATAACGGCAAGGCAACCGGCCATCACCGCTGCGGCGACCGCCACAAGTGATGCTGGGTCAAAGGCTGCCGTACCGGGTCTGACCATGATCAACACTCCGAGAAAACCCATGACCGCGGCAGATATCCTGCGCCACCCTACCGTCTCGCCAAGCAGCAGGATAGCCAGTGCCACTGCAAACAGAGGGCGGGAGTAGATGATCGCCACCGCCTCTGCAAACGGCATGTGAGCATAGGCATAGAAGACGCATGCCATAGCGGTAATCCCCATGGACACCCGGAGCGCGTGTAATCCCGGGCGCTGGGTCCGAAGGCTGTTCAGCCCGGCACGTAGAATAAATGGCGCCATGAGGACAGCGCCAATTACGCAGCGGAAAAAAACGATCTCGAAGGTATGCAGATCTCGGCCAAGCTGTTTCACCATCACTCCCATGATGGTTAACAGCGTAGCCGCAAGGATCACCCAGAGCGCGCCGCGTAGATTTGCAGGCAGGTGCTGCAGGGTCCGACCCAAGGTGGCGAAGGGCACGGGACTCACGGGACCCGCCTATGCGGCGCGTCCCAAAGCAGGGCATAAGCAGGTCCAACGGGAAACTCGACAGAAAACATGAGCTCAACTTACGCCCAAACACTGGCTCACACCAGAAGACAATGCAAGTTTCCAGTGCTCCTTTATGCAATAAAACGATGCGGGCTGTAGTGATCTTCCATAGACTCCTGCATAATTCCGGGCAAACTCCGTGTTGCTTTAGGCAGGCTTAGATTTCTCTACCCTTCTCTAGAATATTCCTCTGCCGAGGTACACAGAGTGTCGACAACAGCCCTAAGGGTTGGCGGCTGCTCGGTACAGTTTTTGAACGATGCGAGGCGCTCAAAGATATGATTGGCTGCAATGTGAAAACCCGAGGGTAAACCAGCAACCTCGAAGGTCGCCGCAATCTCCCGCATTTCGCCGACGTACCTCCAAGCCTTTGGCGCCGAGAGCTTGGCCGCTTGTATGCTGCGGTTTATCAGCTCGGGTTGAGATAGGGCCCATTCTTGGAGCAACGCTTTTTCAACCCCTTCGATGGACGCGAGTGCACGAATTCCAAGAATCAGTGCGTCACTACCTTTGGTCCAGGCAGCGTAAGCCATCTTGAGAGCGGAGGCGGAACCCGGTTGCTTTCCAACCACCCTGGCATCGAGCATGCTGCCAGAAAATTCCTTGACCACTTCCGAGGCACGTGAGCCGGAGAGATAAAGGCGGGTTGTCCCAGCTCGTCGTACGGGAGGCCCGATAATACAGCCATCCACAAAACTCGCTCCGGCCTTGGTTACCGTTTCGCAAATGTGCTTAGCTGTAGCCGGTGAAACAGCGTTGGCGTCCACATAAATCCCTCCAAAGCCTTGCTCTGCTACCCTGCTGGCAAGCTCCGATGCGGCGTGAGGCGGGCAGACAGCGAGAATGATAGCGCTCGCCTGTACTAGATCAGCCAGGTTTCCTATATCGTTCAGACGAGCCCGGTGAGCTCGCTCATGGCTTGCCTTGCTCCGTTGATGGGAAGCCCAGATTACGTGGGCGCCGCTTTCAGCGACAGCCGCGCCAATGGTGACACCCATCATACCTGGATGCAGCAATCCCACAGTTTTGGATTTCACGGTCCGTTCCTCCTGAGATCAGGTTTCTTCATCAACAAGGTTCTGTAGCTCAATAAAGTCATAGCCGGAACAAATCTTTCACTTTCAAAAGAACCCTGCCGGTTTTTTCCGCGCAGAAGGTATGTCCGTCCTGCAATCGGAAGATCGCGCTTCACATTCGTCTATTCTCCCTTGGCCGAAAGGATCTCGCATAGAGGTCTTATATCAGTCACGGTTTCCAGCCGATGCAAATATCCTAAAACCCGATTGGCAGTCTCCTTGCTGATCGCACGGGTTGCACACTCGACGAATTTTGCCCTCAACTCCGCTGGGGATAGCAGGATTTCCGGGCTTCCCCTCGGATGGTCAACGTCACGTGAGAAGCTTGTTCCATTATTCAAACGGATTGCCACTCTGCAGGGGCGGCTTCCTGCGCCGCTTTCCCTGAGACCCGGGTCGACCGTCATGTGAACTTTTGCTGCTAGTTCAAGGATACGATGCTCTCTGACGGCGTCATCCGTAAAAGTATCCAAAGAAACTTTCCCGTCAGTCATAGCTCGGGCTAACACGTAGGGCATGCTGAACTTTCCCTGGAGGCCCGTAGAGGGAATTCTGAAGGCGATCCGGTTATAGGTGTGCCGGGTCACATCTACTTTGATGGACTCAATCATCTCCGGGGTAAGGCCTTCCTGCGCGCGTATTTCTAGTACCGCGTCGATCGCCGCGTGCGTTAACCCGCCGCACGGATAGGGCTTGATTTTGATACCTTTCTCTATTAGCGCATACGATGCTCCCAACGTCCCCAGAGCGGCCGGCACGACAGGCAAGTTACGGCAATAGATCTCAAAGAATCCCATGCCGGTTTCCAGGGCCTCCGGGTTAGCGGTGTATCCGGCCTGGGCGAGTTGCGCTGCGAGCACACCGTTGCGCGCGGCGAGCCCGGCGTGGAGCGGCTTGGTCATGGTACCGAAGTTGCCGATGATGCCGCTGGCCATCGAAGAGACTATCCCAAGGGCCATCTGAATCTTGCCGGCATCCAGTCGCAGTAATTTGGAGCAGGACACGGTTGCACCGAGAGAGCCTAAAGTCCCCGGGCTGTGCCAGCCACCTTTATTGGAATGGTCAGGCATCGAGGCGGCTAATTTCGCCGTAACCTCAAAACCCAAAACGTAGGCCTCCAGAACGTCACGGCCGTTTGCGCCGATGGATTCCCCTAAAGTAAGGATGGCGGGGATAAGCCCTGAGGTGGGCTGTCCCATGAGGTAAAAGCTATGATCGTAATCGAGCGCGTGCGCCGCGGTCCCATTGGCAAAAGCAGCCATCACAGGCGAGGACTTAAACCCCTGACCAAAAACGGTTGATTCACCTCTTGCGCTTTCCTGTTGGACCATCCGGCTACAGATTTTGGCACTAACCTCTTTGCTCCCCGCCAGGGCGACACCCACACAGTCGATTAGAGCCGTCTTCGCAGTTTCTAGCGCCCCCGCGGGTAAGGCGCCGTAGTTTGTGCCTACGACAAACTCGGCAATCTTTCTCGTGCACTCCATCCCTTTACTCCATGCCGATATTTACCAACCCCGGCGTTGCAGCATTTTTCTACTCACTAGTGTAGTGCCTCTTAAATGAAGTCATTTATTCTCCGACGTAACAGTTTAGAATCCGGGAATGAAATTTCATGCGAAACACCCCAGTTCCCAAGACATCACTACAGGTTCTCGTCCCGCCGGCATGGTGCCTATCCGCCGCCATAACGCTGACCCATGTTTCTCTATTCACCACGAAGCGCACCAAGGACACGAAGAACGGACGATCGGATTAGAAGAGCAACCGGATTTCAAGAGGCTATTGTTTTCCTTCGTGCTCTTCGTGTCCTTCGTGGTGGTGTACTTCGGATAAAGTACCAACAGCGTGACACACTGCACTAGATGGTTTCTGAAGATTGATTCCAAGCATGCGTTCCATCACTCCCTGAAAACGTGCATGCACGGCATTACTGAAACAAAGCAGAGAGCCACTCTGGCGGCGCTTACGGACAACCGCTATGCTAGTGCCGTTTGCCCCTTTTTGATGTTACCTTACCTGCAAAGCGGGACCGAGACCCTGACCAGGAAGGGTCCGAACTCCTTCATCGAAGTTTGGTTATCGTGTAACAGCTCCCTCGGAAGCTGAAGAGACGAGCTTTGCGTACTTCGCCATCACACCGGTTTCATAGCGTGGTGCCGGAGGTGTCCATCGGCTAAGGCGGGAACGGATTTCTTCATCTGAAAGCTCAAGATCAAGGCGTCGCGCTTTCACGTCGAATTTCACCATGTCACCATCGTGAACCACGGCGATAGGTCCACCGTTCGCCGCCTCCGGTGCCACATGACCTGCCATGAGCCCATGGGTCGCCCCCGAGAAACGGCCATCAGTGAGTAGCGCCACTGACTCCCCGAGACCGGCACCGACTATCGCCGCCGTAACACCAAGCATCTCTCGCATCCCAGGGCCGCCTTTCGGCCCTTCACAACGAATCACCACGACGTCATTGGGTTTGATCTGCCCTTTTTGCACCGCCTGAAAGGCGTCCTCCTCACGGTCGAACACACGTGCAGGGCCGCTGTGGGTCATTCGCTCGTGGCCGGCAACTTTGATTACGCATCCCTCCGGAGCCAAATTTCCTTTCAAAATAACCAGACCTCCGGTGGGCTTCAGTGGACTTGTAAGCGGCCGAACGACCTCCTGGCCTGTGGTCTCTGTGGCTTCTCTCGCTTCTTCTCCGATGGTACGCCCGGTAACTGTGAGGGCATCCGCGTTAAGGATACCAGCTTCGAGCAACCGCCTGGTGATAAGCTGAATCCCACCCGCCTTGTACAGATCGCTGGCTACGAACCGCCCTCCAGGCTTGAGATCGGCGAGGAGGGGCGTACGCGAGCTTATCCGGTCAAAGTCGTCAATCGTCAAGTCGACCCCCGCTTCACGGGCGATGGCCAGCAAGTGCAGGACCGCGTTGGTGGAGCCCCCGGTCGCCGCGACGGCGGCGATAGCGTTTTCCACCGCTTTGCGGGTTAGGATCTGCGATGGATGCAGGTTACGGCGCAGGAGCTCGATGACGAGCTTTCCAGCAGCAAAAGCGGCCTCATCTTTTTCATCCACCATAGCGGGGATACCGTTGCTTCCCAGCGGCGAGATACCGAGGAATTCCAGTACCGTGGACATGGTGTTGGCAGTGAACTGCCCGCCACACGCACCCGCGCCCGGGCAGGCGGTGTCTTCGACGGCCTTGAGTTGCTCGGCGTTGATCTTACCACGACCATAGGCACCCACCGCCTCGAACACGTCTTGAATAGTCAGGTCGCGGCCTGCAAGATGACCAGGCGCTATAGAGCCGCCGTAAAGCACCAGGCCGGGGATATTGAGTCTGGCAAGAGCCATTACCACACCGGGATTGGTCTTGTCACAGCCCGAGATCCCGACCAACGCATCAAAGTGATTGCCTCGAGCGACGAGTTCGATCGAATCCGCAATCACCTCGCGACTAATAAGAGAAGCCTTCATTCCCTCAGCACCCATACTGATACCGTCGGAGATGGAGACGGTATTAAATTCCATAGGGGTACCCCCTGCCGCCCGGATACCTTCCTTCACTTTCGCTGCCAAGCGCCGCAGGTGGAAATTGCACGGTCCGATTTCGATCCAGGTGTTCGCGACCCCCACGATCGGGCGAGACAAGTCTTCGTCCGTGAAACCTGCCGCCTTGAGCATTGCCCGCGACGGCGCCCGATCCGGCCCATCCGTAATAACACTACTTCTCTTCTTGAGATTTTCCGCCATGATCTACCTCTTGGAACTGTTGTTGTTTTCTAATACTTCAGAAGTATTATTGACTTAACTACACCACAGGGGTTTTTGCAAGCAACACACCTTTGCCCCCAAGGTAGTCAATGCCTTTTTTATCACTCCGCCCAGATCTAAAAATTTTCTTGCTAACATCTCAGAATCGCCATCGAACATTCCTGGCTAAAGGCCGAAATCCCTGCGATATTGAAAGGATGGATACAATTAGCTCAAGCATTATGAAAGCCAATGCATTCAGGTGGAATTCCCCCAATTAATCCTGGTATGTTTGTTGGGAGGCCACCGGAAATTCAGCGCCTGGAGCAGGCGTGGATCTAAACTCGTTCCGGTGAATCAGCCCACTTTATGATGACGGGCGAGTGAGGCATAAGAAAAAATATCTCCCTTGCTATAGGCTAGAGGGTCACAGTTCCACAACTAAACAATCTTTGTCGTGAAAGTTGAGTCTAGTTACCGCGAGCGAAAATAACGTGAGAATATGACGGACAGTATTTCCGTGCGTTGCTGCATTGCAGGAGGCGGGCCGGCGGGAATGATGCTTGGATTTTTGCTGGCACGTGCGGGAATCGATGTGGTCGTGCTGGAAAAACACGCCGATTTCCTGCGCGACTTCCGCGGCGACACCATTCATCCCTCGACGCTCGAAGTGATGCACGAGCTTGGACTGCTGGACAAGTTCCTTAGGTTACCGCACCAGGAGATCCGAGAACTAACCGCACAAATCGGTGATACAGCGATCACGCTTGCGGACTTCACTCACTTACCGACGCACTGCCAGTTTATCGCTCTCATGCCCCAATGGGACTTTCTTAACTTTCTTGCTGATGAAGCGGTTCGATACCCCGACTTCCGCCTCTTGATGGAAGCCGAGGCAACCGGTCTCCTTGAAGAGTCCGACCGAGTGGTTGGTGTCCAGGCGATGACGCGGACCGGGTCGATCAACGTGCGCGCTGATCTCATTGTTGCCGCCGATGGCCGGCACTCGATCCTGCGCCAAAGAGCCGGCTTGCGCGTACAAGACTTTGGCGCACCTATGGACGTGCTCTGGTTCCGTGTTTCACGAAAGCCGGAAGACCTTTCTCAAACCATGGGCCGTTTCGACATCGGGCGGATCTTCATCACGATCAACCGGGGTGATTATTGGCAGTGCGGCTATGTCATTCACAAGGGCGACTTCGACAAGATCCGTGGGCAAAGGCTAGGAGCTTTCCGGGAAAAGGTGGCCCAGCTTGCGCCACACATGGGGAACCGAATGGCCGAGCTGCGTGAGTGGAATGCCGTAAAGCTCTTGACGGTCCGTGTCGACCGCTTGTTCGAATGGTTTCGTCCGGGCATGCTCTGCATTGGAGATGCCGCCCACGCGATGTCCCCCATCGGCGGCGTCGGTATAAATCTGGCGATTCAGGATGCGGTCGCCGCAGCCAATATCCTCGCAGGGCCGCTCCATAAGGGACAATTGACCAGTGATCACCTAAGCAAGGTGCAGAAGCGACGCGAGCTTTCCACACGCGTCACCCAGTGGATGCA
The DNA here is from genome assembly GCA_046757725.1 of Binatia bacterium. Classification (GTDB taxonomy): domain Bacteria; phylum Desulfobacterota; class Binatia; order UBA9968; family UBA9968; genus JBHHYU01. The sequence goes on along the minus strand of JBHHYU010000015.1, from coordinate 1,555 downwards.
GGTTGCAATCCAACGCAGGGTCATAGCCCGGGTCTTGGGCAAGAAAAAACCATTGAAACCGCCGCTTCCAATGCGGCTTCTCTCAAAATTCCCATTCCTTCGTCGCATACCTGCCCGGCTCATCGGCATAGGCATCCGGCCCGAGCATATCAAGACGCTAGGCTAACAAGCGTGACGGAATCGGATCGTCTAACTTATGTGCTTCACGGGCGGTCTAGTCACGAACATGCAGAGCGTCGCCAAAAGACTGACGAATGCAAACAAGGTGAATGCAATCGCATAGCTTTTCGTCAGGTCATAGAAAACACCGGCGATGATCGGGCCCATAAAGGTGCCGGCCGTTGTGATGGAACGGCTCATTCCATGGATTACAGCGAAGGATTGGGTGCCGAAGTAGTCGGCACGAATAGGCTCCTGAAGCGAAGCAAGCCCCCCATAAGCCAGGGAGTAAAGCACCATGCAGCTCGTCCATACAAAAGGATGGGCAGTCCAGCCCATGATAAGAACCGAGAAACCGAGCGAGATCAGCAACCCCATAAGGAGTCGTCGTTTGTCATACAGGTCCCCCAGCCAACCCATTCCCAGACGAGCAGGCGCGCTGATCAAGGCTGAGATCCCCAGGAGACCGCTGGCCGCCTCCGTGCTCCATCCGCGGTCCACCAGAAGGATCACAAAATGGACCGAGACGCCTTCCGTAACCAGATGACGTAACGCCATAGCAATGGAGAGCGTCCAAAAGGACATCGTACGCATCGCCTCCTTCAAAGAGAACTGGGGGTCGGCGACGATCTTCTCATCCGGCACATCCTCCACTTTAGAGTCGGGAACCGGATCGGTCATGATTTTGTGGCGCCCGTAGGTTCGAGCAATCACCGATGCCAAAGGAAGGTTAACGGCTAACAACATGCATGCTGAAGCCACGGCGGCGGTTCTCCATCGCCACAGGCCGATCATCCACCCCACCAGCGGCACGAGAGGGCCGGACAATCCCGGACCCATGCGATAGACGCCGAAGGCCAAGCTTCTTCTTGTATGGAATACCTTCGCAATAGCTACACTGATGGGCATGTTGTAACCCAAGCTGGATCCCAGGACGATTCCCAGAACAATAACGGCATACAGCATGGTCAGTGAATTAACGAAGCTCAGTGAGAGAAACCCCAATGCACCAACAACGATGCCGATAAACATCATCTTTGGAGGGCCGAACCGGTCTGTAAGGTATCCTTCAAGCGGACCGATAAGACCGGATTCGATTCTGGCGAGTGAAAAGGCGCCTGAGACTGCAGTCCGGCTCCAGCCAAACTCCCGCTCGAAGGAGGGAAAGTAGGCGCTCATTCCGAAATAGCTAAAGCCGGTGTTTACGGCATGAGCTAAACATCCGGCGATAACAATCCACCACCTCTGATTCATCGGAATGGCAACAGGCGCGAGGTAACAGGCATCAGCGAGGTATTCTAAAGATTCGTTCCTAACTTCGGCCTATTGCCTTCTGCCTAATTCAATCCAACCACATCAGCCTTGCCGGGTTATTCTTCAGCATGATCTTGATCTG
>JBHHYU010000014.1:0-49235 GCA_046757725.1 Binatia bacterium | reverse complement strand
TTGTATTTTGATGTCGTCTTTTTCTTGAAGCAAGATTCGATAGTATTCTCCTTCAATTTAGCCCAGCGAGACCCCAACGGCCCCGGCTTTAAACTCTGTTTACCTACGCCGGTCCATTGACAGGCCAAAACAGTTCTAGATAGACGGAGATGGGCTGCTAGGATGTCTCCCGCAGTTCGCGCCCTTGACAACGACTGGGTAGATGGACTAAGCTTAGTTTAGTTATGAGCCAGGTGAACATCCATCAAGCAAAAACGCACCTTTCGCGTCTAGTCGAGCAAGCCGCCAGCGGCAAAGAGATCATCATCGCCAAGGCGGGAAGGCCTATCGCCCGATTAGTTCCCTACGTTGGCAAAGGAAAGCCGCGCCGCCCGGGCCAATTGCGCGGAAAGGTACGAATCAAAAAGAGTTTTGACCAGCCTCTTCCGAAGGACATATTGGCCTCGTTCCAAGGCCGACCTTGAACGTGCGGTTACTGCTCGACACGAACGTGCTCCTGTGGTGGTTATCCGACAGCCCGAAACTATCAAAGGAAGCCCGCGGGATAATTGCCAACCCCGCCAATGACATGCTTGTAAGCTCGGCCTCCATCTGGGAGGTGGTGATTAAGGCGGCGCTGGGACGGATTGAGATTGAATTGGACGAGCTGGACGACGCGATCATGAAGAGCGGATTTCAACCATTAGCGATCTCTTTCCAACACGCGCTCGGTGTTAGTCGGCTGCCTGGAGTCCATCGAGATCCTTTCGACCGGATGCTCGTTGCCCAAGCCACCGTAGAAAAACTGCGAATCGTTTCCCATGACCGAGTGTTTGAACGATATGGGCTGAGCGCTGAAGGTCTGTCGCCGATTATTATTTGATCGCCATCTGGCATTTTCCAAGGCGTCGAAGGCCTGGGCTCTACTGCTCACCCACGCCCATTCATTGACAGCGGAAAGTGCTTCAAGATAGATAGGAATTGACTGTTATGGCATTGAAATCGATTGGGATTGTGGGATGCGGAGCGATCGGGCAAGCGCTCCTTAAAGCGGTCGATGTGGGCAGGCTTGCCGTGCGTGTTGCTGGCGTGACGAGCCGGACAGAGGAAACTGCCCGGGCTTTTTTGTCGACGTTGCGCCAGCCGCCGGACTATCTGGACCAAGCACTGCTTATCGCGCGTTCCGATCTGATCGTCGAGGCAGCCGGAGGAGCAGTGGTCCCCGATCTAGCTCGCCAGGTCTTTGATGCGGGCAAGGATCTGATGGTCATCAGTGTAGGGGCATTGCTCGACTATCCCGAAATTATCGAGCGGTCGAGGAAGACCCGTTGCCACCTCTTTTTACCTTCCGGCGCGATTGCCGGACTGGATGGCATCAAGTCGGCTTGTACCGGTGTAGTTTCCCATGTGACGATAACCACACGCAAGCCGCCCGGAGGACTGGAGGGTGCGCCTTATCTTGTTGAGCATGGGATCTCGCTGGCCGGCGTTCGTGAGGAACGTGAGGTGTTTGCAGGGACTGCTCGCGAGGCTTGCCGCGGCTTTCCTGCCAATGTCAATGTCTCTGCGGCCGTGAGCCTGGCCGGTTTGGGACCCGACAAGACTCGCATACGCATTCTGGCAGTCCCCGGGCTTCGGCGCAACTGTCACGACATTGAAGTTGAAGGGGAGTTCGGCCGTTTGACGGTTCACATAGAGAATGTTCCCAGCGAAAACCCACGTACCGGAAAATTGACGGCGCTCTCGATTATCCGTTCAGTCCAAGATGCGGCGGATTCTGTGCGCATTGGAACATAGAACAGCGCATGAAAGACGCTGAACTTTTGGTCCGGATGTTGGAGAGGGCAGGGGTCCGGTGGGTATTTGGGATACCGAGTGGTCCTGTCCTCCCTTTGATTGAGGCCCTTCGTAAGAGCGCGATCGAGTTTATTCTGACAGCGAGCGAAACTTCCGCTGGGTTCATGGCCCAGACCGTTGGAAAGTTGACCGGTGTTCCCGGTGTCTGTGTATCGACTATGGGTCCCGGGGCGACCAATCTGGCGACCGGTGTGGGAAGCGCTTGGCTCGATCGCTCGCCGCTCCTCGCAATAACCTGTAATGTCGGGACACCCTGGTTACAGCGACGCGTCCAAATGCGTATTGACCATCACCTTCTTTTTCAACCACTGACCAAGGCGTCATTTCCCCTTCGGGAGGGTCAAGTAGCCACATCTTTCGCGGAGGCCTTGGCTATTGTCTGTACCGAACCTCCCGGTCCCGTCCATATGGATTTGCCTGAGGACGTTGCTCTGGCCGAGGCCACGGAAGCCCTCAGCGAATTTGAAAGTGGCAATGGACTTCCCGACACCTCGAATGAGGTGGCCGAGAAACTCTCGGCAGAGCTGAGTCGAAGTCGAAGGCCCTTACTGGTAACCGGCCTGACCTTTACTCGGACGAAGGCGCCGGAGCAACTTTTGCGCTTTATAGAAACACAAAACATTCCCTTTGTTTCTACCCTCCATGCTAAGGGATTTCTTCCGGAAAGCCATCCGAACTGGGTTGGAGTACTGGGCCGTGCACGGCGGACAGATGTTCAAATCCTACTTGCTAAGGCGGACTTGATCATCGCGGTGGGATACGATCCGGTCGAGATCAACTATGAGGAATGGGTCGGAAATACGCCTGTCCTCCATGTGAGCACGGAGACCGCAGATGTCGGCACGGACGTGACAATGTTGCTCAATAAGGCTGGTGATCTGGATCTGGTCATTGAACGTATGAGCAAGATTGCTGCCTTGCCTAATGACTGGTCCACCGCTCAGTGGAGGGCCCACCGTCAGACTCTGGAGCAATCACTACGCCCCGACTGCCGAGGACTTGGGCTGCATAACTTGCTAGATGTCCTAAGAAAAAAACTTCCTGCGGATGCCGTCTTGGCAACTGATGTTGGTGCGCATACTCATCAGATCGCCACTCAGTGGCGGTCCGATTTTCCCTGGACTTGTCTCGCCACGAATGGCTGGTCTTCGATGGGCTACGGCATGCCCGCTGCGTACGCCGCAAAGCTGGTTTATCCCGAACGAGCCGTTGTGGGTATCGTAGGAGACGGCGGTTTTCAGATGACTGTCGGTGAGGTGGCCTTGGCCAGACGGCTTGGATTAGCCGTCCCAATTATTGTTCTGAATGACGGGTGGCTAGGCTTAATGAAGGTCAAACAGGAGCGGAAGCGATATGGTCTTTCGGGGGTTTATCTTGGCGCTCCGTTGGAATCCCCACCACATTACTTTGGCGTCCCCTGCCGATCCGCCATCAATGAAAAGACCGTGGGTGAGGCTATTGATTGGGGATTGAGCCTCAATGGCCCGAGCATTATAGAAGCCTTTATTGACGTAGAGCCTTACTCGATCACGGTGTTTGATTGAAAAAACATGCATCCCGACGTCACCTCCCATGCCTGAGCGAAACAGCTTTCGCTGGACGATCCTGACCCTCATCACGATCTCCCATATCATCGGTGCGGGCGCACAATACGGGATCAATACCCTTGCTCCCTTTTATCAGCACGATCTGCAACTGTCTCGAGCCCAGATTGGGCTTTTTTTCACCGCTTTCTATTTAGGAATGGCCGGCCTTTCGCTCGGGGCCGGATGGTTGGCTGATCGTCTGGGTATTCGGGGAACAGCCCTTAGCGGCCATCTGGGTTTGGGGATTTTCACCATAGTGGCAGCGCTGGCGCCGTCATTCGGTTGGGCCTTCATCAGTTTTTTCCTAGCCGGTTTGGGCTATAGCTTCCTGAACCCGGCCACAACGAAGGGGGTCATGATTTGGTTTCATCAGGAAGAACGGGCCACCGCCATGGGGATTAAACAGACTGGGGTTCCTGCGGGAGGTGTGGTTGCAGCTGTTGTGGGTCCTTCCCTTGTCCTGTATGCAGGCTGGCGTGTGGCCTTGGCCGGCCTGGGCGTAATCAACTTACTATTCGGATTTTGTTTTTGGAGTCTTTGGCGTGAGCCTGAAGACGGCCTGGAGAGCCCGGAACTCCCGGTACCTTCATCTCAAAAGGTCAAAAGCATCCCGAAATTGAAAAATCTCCTGACGGTCAGTCTCGGTACATCGGTTCTCCTTCTAGCACAGATGTCTCTGCTAACCTATATCCCCTTATACCTCAAGGAAATCATAGGATTCTCGGCTTACTGGGCCGGCCAGTCCTTGGCCTTTATTCAGGTTGGGGCAATAACGGGTCGCATCGGGTGGGGTATCGTTAGCGATCGCCTTTTTCAAGGACAGCGCAAAATCGTTCTGGTCCTGATCGGATTTCTTTCGGTTGCGCTTACCCTGGGCCTGGGTCTAATCCCGCGCGGCATCTCCCTTTTTGTTCTGTTGCCTTTGATCTTCCTCGCTGGCCTGTGCATGGTGGGGTACCAAGGAGTCTCCTATGCCCTCATCGGCGAACTCGCTGGAAGTTTCTGGACTGGAACAGCTCTCGGAATCGTCATTACGGTGAATGCAGTGGGGGCGCTTGTCGGCACTCCCCTGTTTGGCTACCTGGTGGACTCAACGGGCTCGTACTCCATTGCGTGGCAGGCCCTTGGTGGGCTTATTCTTTTGGGAACGCTGGCGCTTTCCTTCTTCCTGGTTGAAAGGGAGAACGCGGTTAGATCCTAATTTCGTGATCGACCCTAAGCATAGAGGTTTTTGGCATACGTTTCGACAGTCCGTAGCGATTATAAAGTTTCTACCGCAGGGCAACCAGAGCGTCGCCCACCATTGTGCCGGAGCCCGCCGGCAACACAAAGAGAGGATTGATCTCCACTTCAGCTATTCGTTCCTGCCACTGGTAGGCGAGTTGTCCAACCCGGCATAGGACTCGTGCTAGTGCCTCCAGATCGCCGGCCGGGCGACCTCGGACAGCCGTCAGGATGCGGTAACCGCGAATTCGCTGGATCATCTCCCGTGCCTCCTCCAATGTCAGCGGAGCCGGCCAAACGACGAAGTCTCTGATAGCCTCTACGAAAATTCCCCCGAGGCCGAAAGTTACAGCAGGCCCAAAGCGCGGGTCAACCCGTGTTCCCACGATGACTTCCCTCACCTCTCCGCCGATCATCTCCTCCACCAAGACGCCATCCAATTGTGCTTCCGGATCCCACTTCTTGGCCTGCTCAAGAATCTCCTCAAAAGCGCATTCCACTTCCTCTGGGCTGTTAAGGCCTAACCGGATCACCCCGGCCTCCGTCTTGTGGAGCAGGTCCGGGGAGGAGACCTTCAGGACTACAGGGCCGCCAATGCCACTGGCCAGGGATTGAGCCTCCGCATTATTTCTGGCCAAACCCCCGCGATCTCCTGGTATTTCGGGTTGACAGGATAGAGGCTTCCCGCATAGCCGAACTCCAGGAAAAAGCGAAACGGCCTACCGCTAAGCTTGGTTGGCTCCGTAGAGGCCCCGATCAACGCTTCCGAACGGGGGTGAAACAAGGCCTTAAGGTTCAACGATTTTTTCACTTTTGTTTTTATCTTTCGAGGCGGCCAAGACCGCCGGGGAGTATAAGTCCATCCATACCAAAACTTGGTAGATCCTCAAAGTCAACCGTTAATCCACACTACTACTTGCGAACGCGCACGCGTTGCTCGGCATCCCACCGTAGGCTCTTGGCGCTCTTGGGCAGCGGCGCCTCCGCCACCTCGCCCACCGAAACGCCATGCTTCCAGTCTGCCGGACAGATCGCTATATAGCGCGCATAGCCGCCCAGGCCGCCTGCGAATTTAGGATACCCGATGGCAACGAGGCAACCTGTCTCTGGTACTTGGTCGAGGTTAGCGACCCCTTCGGCTTGAGCGTAGCCATGGTGCATAAGCCAATATTCCCCCTCGAGCTTCGGGGTCGTATCGGTGTCCAACGGCTCGTGCCCGTGAAATAGGATGTGGCGCTGCAGGTGCAGGAACTTGAGCGCGTCTAACGACACGCCGGGAAAGACCTTCTGCGTGGCCAGCTCGGGATTGGGCCAGTCTTTTGACCAATCGGATCGGACCATCACCACCGATCCAGCAGGAACCTTCCCGTTCTTTGTCTCCCAATGTTCGATATCAGAGACCTGGAGGTGATACTCGGGATTCCTCACGACCTGGTCGACTATCGGGATCACTGCCAGTGGTCGCAGCGCATACGTGGCCGGCAACTCATCGATGGCGGGATATTCCGGCGCCCAATGGGCCGGTGCGTCAAGCTGGGTGCCGAGTTGGTCCGTGGAGAGATTGTATTGGGTAGCCTCAAAACCATCCTTCGCGTACTGGTAGGGCTTATGCGTATTCGGATTCACAGCAGGTCCAAATTTGGACGGGCCAAAGCCTTGCCACACCGGAATAGACGGTGTCACTGTGTGAGTGAGGTCGATATATTTCGCGTTCTTGAGCGATTGATCGTAAATCTGCCACAAACCGAGGCCGTGCGAGGAGACGGCCGATGGTGTTGTCTCCGTTGGCACAGGTGTGGACGGAGTCGTGCTCTCGCATGCCGCTACCAAAAGCGTGGCCAGTACCACTGCGAGCCTACACAATAACATCCGTGTCATAAGTTGCCTCCTTGTATGCTCTAGCAAGACATTGCCGGAGCATACGATTCAGATTATATTCCATTGATGTAGTTGCCTATTTGCGCAATTGCACAAACGTGACATGAAGGAAATTCTTTGGGTGATGATCACATAGCCGGGCTTCCGGCACGCTCTTACCGCGGGGCTTGCGTTTTTCTCTCTGGAGTTCGGCATGCGTGAAAAGAAAGTTCTAGGCGAGACCGCAGCGAGGTTAGCTTTAACAGAAAAGTTTTTTAGAGGCGAAGTTCGGACTTACACATTCAGTTTCTAGCTCTGACGCCGGCCAAGGGCGATGAGAGAGTGTTAACGCTTCCCGCCTTTTGGTTTTGGCCGGGAAGCGGGAACCAAGTCTTTCAGCTCCAGCCGTTCGAAAACCTCCTTGGGAACCCTGTGCCTCGGCGTGAAAGCGTCCAAACGAGGTTTCGCTGTGGCGTCAATCCCCATCTTGGCCGTCACACCGTCCCGCGAGTCAGAAGGATCGAGATCCGAGCCTCCTACATTGCTGATGATGGTTACATCCCGGTCTGCCTGGCACCGCGTGCCCACTGCCCACTGCACCCGCTGGTCGTTAAAGATATCAATATCGTGGTCAACTACGATCACATGCTTTATGTAAAAATCGGAGCCGAGGACCGCGAGGATAGCGTTTTTTCCTTGCCCCTCGGTCTTTTTCTCTATGGAGACATAAACAGTAAACGGCGCCGGAATCCGGACCGCCTTCACAGAGGGGACCATGGCCTTCACGGACCGGAAGAGATTGGCTTCCATTGGAATAGTGGACAGTAGCAGGTGGTCCAGGTGCCCCACGGAAATGTCATGCAAAAAGGCATCCTTACGTCGGGTAACGGTCTTGACGTAAAAGATCTCCCTCTTGCGGCTACCCAGAGAGTACCCGGTGAACTCCCCGAATGGCCCCTCGTCCACTCTTTCTAACGGGAGAATCTCTCCTTCCAGGATCATCTCGGCTCGGGCGGGGACCTTTAGGTCCAGGGTCTCTGCAGGCACGACCTCCATAGGTTCGCTCGCCAGCGCTCCCATGAGGTAAAACTCCTCTTCGTCAATAGAGCCGATATTCAACGCTCCCAAACACCAGGCGGGATGGGCTCCCAAGATGACGGCGACCTTGAGGGGCTGCTTCATTTTTTCCGCATTGGTATAGAACTCCCAGAGGTGCTTGGCCAGCGTAAGATGGATGGAGGTGTGGTTCTTATCCAGAAACATTAGGCGATTGAAACTACAGTTGAGGCGGCCGCTCAGGGGATCCCTAGCGAGGGTAATGGCACCCGTCAGATAAGGCCCAGCATCCCCTTGATGGTGGACGATTTGTGGGAGGGCATGCAAATCCACCTGGTCTCCCTTTAGAATGACTTCTTTGACGGGCCCGGTATCGACCTCTTTGGGTTGGATTGGGTGCTCGATTCTCCGCAGATAGTTTGCCACGGCACTCCGCGGGTCACTACCAATGGCCGAAGCCAGTCGTCGGCGCGAAGCGTGCACATTTGTCACGACATGAAATTGGGTACCTTTGACATTTTCAAAGATTAAGATAGGGAACCGCTTCTCTTGCTCCAGCTTGACCACCAGAGCCGTGATTTCGAATCGAGGATCCACCTCTTTTGTGATGGTTAGGACATCCTCAGGAGATCCCTGCCTGATTTTTTCGATAAAGCTCCGCAATTCGGTCACGATGCGATTCACCTCCAACAGAATTTCTCGATCCTTAGGTAAACCCGCGGTTGAGTTAATTTGCCTGGATTGCAATAGATTTGCAGCGCTTGTGTCATGGATAGAGTGATTCCTACTCGACGATTCTTGGGCTCTCCTCATCCAAAAACTGGTAACTGCAATAGGGGCAGAGGAGCTTAATGTTCTTGTGCCGTAGCTCTCGCCAGTGACAATAAAAGTCGCCATTGCAACGAGGGCAGGTCACCCAAAAAATTTTTGTCACGACTCTTTTCCTCCTGGCATCAGACCTTGGGGAGACGGTCGACTACCGAACGTGGAATGAAATCCTCCAGCCGTGTTTTCTCCATCGCCGCTTTTGGAACCGCTACACGGGCTTCATAGGGCCGCTGGACCGGGCGGGTGGCATCAATAATCATTTTCGCGGTCATGATGTTGTCGGTCTGCGAAGGGTCCAGCGTGTTTCCCTTAACATTTTTTATGATGTCCAGGTCCTGGTCGGCCTGCATCCGAGTGGCCATTGCCCACATGACTTCTTCCTCATTGTAAATGTTAATGTCAGCGTCGACGACGACAACGTGTTTTACGAAATCGCAACCCCCGAGCGCGGCGAGCGCCGCCTGCTTGGTCTCACCATCGACCTTCTTATCAATGGAGATGTAGCAGTTAAAACGACAGCTACCCGAAATGGGGAAATGGACTGCTTTGACCGTCGGTACAATCCCGCGAATAAGGTTAAAGAGACTTCCCTCTTTGGGAATTCCACCAAGCACCCAGGTGTCTCGGTGGCCGGTAAAAATATGCTGAAAAATGGCATCGCGGCGATGGGTAATGGCAGAGACCTCGATAACGTTGCGCAGCCGTTGCGGGCCGTAGTAGCCGGTGAATTCTCCGAAGGGTCCTTCCACCTCTTTCACATTGGGAAGCACGTAACCCTCAATGACCATCTCCGCATCCGCTGGTACCATAAAATCTTTTCCCAGAGTCTCCGAAGCGGCGAGTCGGAGTGGTACTCCCATGATGGCACCAACGCGGGCGTAATCGTCGACGCCGAAAGGGGAGACGTTTAGCGCACCCAAATAAAAAGCGGGGTGATGACTGATCACGATGGCGACCGGTGTGGGTTGGTTCTTTTCTTCATATTTACGGTGGATTTGCCAATTGTGCCTGGGTGACATGTGGAGGCCAAGCTTTTTTGGACCTTTCACCATGTTGCGCTGGAAAGCTATGTTGTAAAAGCCTTCGTCGGGGTCCTTCATGACCGGCGTCATGTCGATGTAGGGGGCAGGGTCCATCGCATGGTGTCGCACCACGGGTAGCTTGAAGATATTCGTGTCATTACCTTGCTTGATAACTTGTTTGACCGGCGCCTCGCTCGCGGGAATGGTCACCGGCGCAAGCAATAGATCCTCACGGCGCGCGTATTCCAGGCTCAGGGGCAATCCTTCCTCACCTGGTTTCATACCCAGAGACAGAGCGCAACGGCGGCGGGTCGCAAAGACATTGCTCAGCAGCGGAAAAGCGGATGGTTTGCCGTCAAGATCCAGCGGCCTTTCGAAAAGTAAAACCGGAAACTTTTTCTGGTCCTCGAGATGCTGCAGCAGGGCGGTCACCTCGAACTGTTTAGGAGAGACAGATCGCTCAACGCGCACAAAATCAAAAGGTAGCCGCTCTTCAAGCTCTTCCAGGAAGTCCCTAAGATCTTTGCCCATACAAATACTCCGCGACACATCCTGTTCACTCGGTGATGCTAACCCTGCCACCCCCGACAAGGCCGCTCGAGTGAGACTTTAGGCATAGGCCCACGGCCGCCTTTCTTCTTCATCCCATCAAAGGTGTGTTTACCTCGCTTTTAACAAGCAATCAACCAGCGACGGTCCGGCCCTATACCAGGATTTTAGACCTATCTTCCTACGTGGAGCGCTCGGCGTGCGGCCACAAAAACGGCACGCTGTACGCAAAGGCGGCCAGGACCGTCCCCAGAAGCGGCATCGTAACCCCCGGTGCAATAAAAAGCAGCCCGCTGGCGAAAACAACCAGCCGCTGGAGCAGATTAAGATTCCTGAAAAAGTAGCCGCGAACACCCGCGGCCAGCAGCACAGCGCCGACCGTTGACGTCACGATGGCGAGGAAGATGTGTTCGACGCTTCCGTGGAACAGAAGCCCGTCATTGAAAACGAAGGCAAAGGGGATCAAGAAAGCGGCGATGCCGAGATTGACCGCCTCCCGGCCGGTTTCCCACACCCTGCTGCCAGCGATGCTGGAGGTCACAAACACCGCAATGCACGTTGGCGGCGTATAGAAAGAAGCCAGCCCCCAGTAGATCACGAAGAGGTGTGCTGCGATGTCGGACACGCCGAGGCGAATCAACGCCGGGGCCATCAGAGTGGCCAGGGTAATATAGGCCGGTGTTGCATCGAGGCCCATGCCAACGATCAGGCTGACGATACCGACAAACAGCAACGTCAGTGGCAGGTTTCCACCAGCCAGATCGACGATGAAACGCGAGATTTTAATCCCGACTCCCGAAAGCTCAAGCGCGCCGATCATAATGCCTACTGAGGCGGTGATGGTGGCAATTGCGATCCAGCGCCGAACAGCCTCATCGAAGGCCTCCACGATACGCCGCGGCGTTAGCCAGTTCGAGCGATCACGTGAGAAAAAACTTGTCACCAGTACAAATCCGCACGTGTAGATGCCCGCCATACCCGGGGGATACGACTTGATGACCAGGAAGTAGATGAGCGCTATGAAAGGGATCAGGTAATACCAGCCACGAATGAATGCCGGCCACAACTCCGGCAGCTCAGCCCGTGGCAGCGCCTGGATACCGTCTTTACATGCCTGTAAATGGACCGAGACGAAGACGATCAGGAAGTAGAGGACAGCCGGCACGGTAGCTGCGATAACAACCGATGCGTAGGACACCTCGATCCATTCCGCCATGAGGAATGCGATTGCGCCCATCACCGGCGGCAGGATCATGCCACCGGTCGAGGCCACCGCTTCGACCGCTGCAGCAAAGGCTGGGCTGTAGCCGATGGTCTTCATCATGGGAATGGTAAAGACACCGGTGGTTGCTGAGTTGCCCGACGGCGAGCCCGAGATCGAGCCAAACATGGCGCTCGCTACTACGGCCGCCTTGGCCGGTCCCCCACGGGACCAGCCGGTAAGCGCGAGCGCTACGTTCATGAACCATTGGCTGGCACCGGCTGCATCCATGAGCGCGCCGAAGATCAGAAACACGATGACAATGTTGGCTGCGATTCCAAGCGGGAGGCCGAAGATGCCGGCGTTACCAACGTACGCACTGTAGAGGAGACGGTCGAGCGGATAACCTCGCCCGTATAAGAGACCCGGGAGGTATTGCTGGAAAATCGTGATCAGGACGAAGAATAGAATGATGATCGGCAGCGCCCAGCCGGTCGTCCGCCGCACCGCCTCGAGGACGGGCACCGCCAGCATCAGGGATAGAACGATGCCCTTCGTGTCGAGGAAGCCATACTCCCCGTAGTCGAGGATATTCTCGTGGAAAAAGATGACATAACCGGCCCCGATGAGGCCCGAGGCCATTATGAGAAAGTCATACCATGGTACATGGCGCAGCCGAGCCTCGGCCTGGACGTCCTCGCCGTGCCGTCTGCCGCGGGCCCGTAGCAGTGTGAAAATAAGCACCATCGCGGAGGAGATGCTGGCCGCGAGGTGTACCTGGTTCGGGATAAAGATTCGGAACCAGGTGGGGAGCTGCGCTACCACCACTAAGTGGTAAATGGCGATCAGGGAAGTTAAACCGATGAGGAAAGGCAGGCGTTGCATGGTAGGCCTGATCCTGTCTTTATGCTTTCAACGGTGATGCGCCGACTGGTTTTCGCCGACCTCACGGGCGATGCAACAACCATGGCCGGTTCCGTTTCCCCATCCGGCCACGTATTCCGAAAGAAGCAGCTCAGCGGCTGAGGAGCTTTTTCTGAGTCGCCTCGTGCTCAGCGGTCCAGACGCCCTTCTCCTTGAAGTATTTGATCGCGCCAGGATGGAACGGAAGCGCCACGTGACGCATCGCCCGCTTTAGCGTCCAAAGCCGTGCCGCTCGGTGGTACGTTGCAAATTCCTTGGTGTTCTCGAGTAACGCCTTGGTCACCTTGTACACGGTCTCGTTCGATACGTCAGGCCTTGTCATGAAATAGACGTTCATCCCGAGAAGGTTCAGTTTCTTTTTCTGTCCCTCGAACGTTCCGCCCGGAAAGGTGGCACCCCACATCATCGGTGGGAGGTGGTTAAGCATCTGATCACGCTTTTTCTTTGAGGTGTAGAAAAACTCCAGCACGCCATCGCGCATCGGTTTCTGGACGGCGGCGGATTTGCGGCTGAACGGCATCACGCCAGCGTCGACGCTTCCAACCCTCAGGGCCTTGTACGCCTGCCGCGAATTGGTAGTCGCGACGATGTTGATCTTTTTCTTGTCGAGATTGAATACCTTGAGGAAGGCGTTCATGACCAGGGCGATCTCGGGTAGCGCACGCCGCTTGGCGATTACAGTGCGACCCTCGAGATCCTGAAGTCGCTTGATACCTGCGCCCTTGCGGAGCAATAGCCAGCGGTTGCTCGACTGGCCCTGGATAACCAAGCGGACATTGACCGGCTTCTTGAAGTTGTGTGTGCCCTTGAAGGATGTGAAGGCTGCGAAGGCATTAGCCATGGCGAACTCGATCTTCTTGGCGCCAAGCCCGCGCATGTTGGCCGACGACCCTCCGACCGTCTCAACGGTGGTGTTCAGCCCCGAGTGCTTCCGGATGACCTCAGAGGCGCCAATGGCAATGGTATAGAATGCACTGCCAATGCTCGAGGTACCGATGCGAATCGCCTGCTGCGCGCGCGTCGGGCTGCACCAGGCCACGACACTTACCACCAGAAAAACGGCAATCATCCATTTCGCGATCTTCCCGATATTATTCATTGTAAGAACCTCCTTGACAATTATTGAATCGTCTCGTCGCCAAAAAACCCTCCTGATCTCCTTGAATCATTTTTGGCAAGCCAGCGGGTACGGGCAGCGAGCCACAACTGTGCTCCCAGCGGCGCTCACCTAATACGCACTTTTGAACCAGGCACCTCAAATCTGCATGCACAACAGCGCCCAAATTATTCCGGCGTCGGGCCTAAAGTCAAGTGTTTATTCCCTTCCACCACATTTTGAGCCTTTCAGAGTTTGGTATTGAAGCTACGGGATTAACAGCACCTTGCCGGTGGTCTTCCGGCCTTCCAACTGTTGATGGGCCGTGGCCGCCTCAGCTAACGGATAAGTCTTGCTGATGCGGGGCTTTAACTCCCCAGACGCAATCCAGTTAAAGAGATCATTGGCCCGCTCAAGTAACTCTTGACGATCCCTCGCATAATGCAACAAAGTGGGCCGGGTTATGAAGAGCGACCCTTTTGCAGCTAGGCTCCCCACATTGAAAGGCGCGACTACGCCGCTGGACTGTCCAAACAGTACCAGATATCCGCGCTTCCTCAGGCAGTCGAGACTCTTCTCAAACGTACTGAGGCCCACAGAATCGTAGACGACATGCACCCCTGCACCTTCTGTTAGTTTTTTTACTTCTGCGACAAAATCGGTTTGAGTGTAAAGGATGACTTCATCCGCGCCTGAATCCCGGGCCAGGCGAGCCTTCTCCTCCGTCGAGACGGTGCCGAAGACCGTGGCACCCAGATGTTTCGCTACCTGAATGAGAAGTAATCCCACACCCCCAGCGGCGGCGTGAACCAGCACGGTTTCTCCTTTCCTGAGGGGATAGGTGCTGTGCGTGAGATAGTGGGCCGTTAATCCCTGGAGCATGGCTGCTGCCGCGGAGCGGGCGTCGAGATTCTCAGGAAGGGGAGCCAACTTCCAAGCGGGCACCACCGCATACTCCGCGTAGGATCCGGGTTCCATGGCATAAGCGACGCGGTCTCCCTTCTTAACTTCGGTAACATCTGCCCCGATGGCCTCGACCACCCCCGCGCCCTCCATCCCGAGGGTGAAAGGCAACTTGAGGGGATAGTGGCCGGTGCGTTGATAGATGTCGATGTAATTTAAGCCGATGGCCTCGATTTTCACCTGGGCCTTTCCCGCTCCCGGCTCCGGGATTGGCACGTCTTCATAGAGGAGAACTTCAGGGCCGCCGTATTGATGGATTCGAATCGCTTTCAAGACGACTCCTCCTTTCTATGCAGTTGAGTTTCCATCTCGGTAACAGGTCTCGATTAGCTCAGTCTCGGCGAAATATCAACTGAAAAGAAGTTTAAGTGTTTTTCGATGCAGCGCCAGGCGCAAAGTTTCCTTTGAGGTGATCAGCGTCAGCTATCTGCCTGGCGTTGGTTTGTTTCATTTTGCCTGGGACAAACGGCCGGCTGAACGCATGCCGGTTCTCAATCAGGCTTAAATCTCGACCAGGAGTTCTTTTCGGGATTCAGCTACTAGCTTTGGTGAGAGTGTTCAACGCTGGTTTGGTGACAGGACCACGACCTCTGTAGGCTGAGGGAGCTCCTTTTTGGAGATCTTGAGGACTCGTCCGTTAATCTTCTTCACCCGTGGGTTTCCCTGAATGTAGTCTTCAACGGCGCCTTCCCACCAGTAGTGCATCGGAATGGCAATTGGAGGATTGACCTGTTTAGTTACTTTCGCACCTTCCTCGGCGTCGATAGTGTATCGCCCGCCCCCGATCGGGACAAGCAAGATATCAATCTTTCCAAGCATTTTGAGCTGTGCCTCGGTCAAGAGGTGACCGAGGTCTCCAAGATGGGCGATGCAGAGGTTGTCCAGGCGAAAAACAAAAATAGCGTTTTTTCCTCTCTGGAGACCTTGACTCTTGTCGTGGTAGGCCGGAACTGTATAGATGGAAACATCCTTGATGATGGTATGGATCGCCCTCCAATTATCATCAGGCTCGGATAACCCTCTGAGGATCACAGGGTTTCCGCGGGCCATCCAGATATTGCTGTGTGGAGCGTGATTGTGACTCGTGGTGACGATATGTTGGGGAAGGGTAGGCCAAGGTAGGTCATCCCGTATGTGGGGATCCGTGAGAATTCGAGTCCCTTTTGACGATGTGATTTGAAAGGTAGAGTGACCAAACCACTCGATTAGGACTCGGTTGGTATTGCTTGTCGCCACCTTGAGTATGTTTCTTTGAGCCACTTCGATCTCATGGCAGAAGCTGTGGCTGCCCCTGGGGTAAAGAAGCATCGCTACTGAGGTTAAGAAGAGTATAACGCTTATCTTGTAAACCCTTTTACTCATGTCCTTCTTTTTCAGACCAAACCCCATTTCCGGCGCAACCACCATTCACTGCCCAGCAGCAAGAGAATGGGAATGAAGACCCAGAGGCTGTTCCACAACGGTATCTGGCGTCTCTCGATGATCTCGGAAGGATTGAGACTCTCCAGTTTGGCTCGAAGGCGTTCCAGGGTTTGCTCATTCCAGCGAGAGATCGGTATAAAGTCTCCCCCGCTGATCTTAGCTATACGTTGTAGGAGGTCCGGTCGGGGTCTCCCATCTTCGGTCTCTCCATAGGGAATGGCTACTGAAAAAGTTTTTCTGTCCTTTCCAAGGAGTTTACCACCCAGATGGGCCTCCGCCTGTAGACGGTATGCACCTTCTTTCGTGGGTGTGAATGTTGCACTGTATTTTCCAGCTATGGTCTCCAGGCTCGCCTTTACGGGGATCTTTTCCCCCTCGGGGTCGATGACCCAAAGCCGAAGTTCGGCGTTCGGGGTGGGGCTGAAGTCGTCCTTTAGGACCTGAATTTTGAAATCTATTTTCTGTCCCGGTTCCCTGGATCCGTCGATGGATCGTATCTTTACCTGCTCGTATGAAGGTTCCTGCACGAGCCAGCGTACTGCCTGCCGGATCAACTTCAGGTGGTTCTGGGGACTCTCTTTCTTTCCGACGGCGGTAAAGTTCCAGCGCCAGAGATCATCGCTCAGGAAAGCCAGAGTGCGGCCCTTTCCGAACCTTCCCACGGCCAATAACGGAGACCCCTTTTTAGTTCCCTTCGGTGCGGCGATGAGGAGTGTCTCCCCTCTGACGTGGAAGACCTTGTTCAGGCTCCTCAAGGAAGGCAACTTCTTCCATGCGTTGTCGTTAGCTCGAGCGTCCGGAAGAAGACGGGTGATGGGATGGACTTTGCCCAAGGTTGTCAGCACTCCTTGCAGATGGACTCCCGTTTGATAGCGCCCTTTACCTTCCAACTCCACAGGCAAGACTTCACGTAGCGGGCTCTTGCTATATCCTCCGCTGTCAAAAGAATTTGCTCCTCCCAACATAGCCAGGCCACCCCCGTCCCGGACAAAATCTCTGATCTTTTCCAGGTAGAGGCTTTTGAAATAGGAACGATAGGAGAAGTTGTCGAACAAGAGCAGATCAAAATTCTGAAGCTCCTCCAAGAAAACCTCATCGATTGGGAAGGGGATCAGGCTGAGCTGGTTCTCAGGCACATCTACGGAATCCGTGGGAGCTCTTAGAAATACAAAAGAAACGAGATCGACAAAAGGATCTTGTTTTAGCGCTATGCGCAGAAAACGATAGTTCCAGGAAGGAGTGCCAGAGAGGCTGAGAACTCTAATTTTATCGCGCTGGACGTCGATCTTAAAGGCCCTTTGGTTGTTTTGGGTGATCTGTTCTCCCGCCTGGAGAGGAAGACTCAAGATGAAGCTGTGAGGGCCCAGTTCCTTCGGTGTGTAGGTCAAGGTTATTCGCTGATCAAATGGGTCGCTACCGATTGTAATAGACCGGGTGGAGATCAGGTTTCTACGCCGGTTAAAGTAGATGGGAACCGTATTTCCCTTAAGGCCAAAGGCCTGCACGGTGAACTCCAGTTTTACCTCTCTGCCTCGAAAGGCGAACTGAGGAACTTTGAGATCGGCTATGCGGAGATCCTTGAAGCCCTTGGTTTCTCCCACAGCCACGGTAAAGAGAGGCAGAGGAAATGATGCCGGTTCGTCAATGGACTTTTTCTCGCCGTTGGCGATTCCATCACTGAAAAGAATAACAGCGCCTCTGCTTCCGGCGTCTCGCTGAACTGTACGTAATGCCTCGAAGAGTCGAGTGCCTTTTCCATGAGCCGTAAGGTGAGCAATGGAATCAGGTCCAATCGTTTCCAGACTGGTGCCGAATTGATACGTTCGGAGGTCATAGTCTTGCGCTAGCCGCCGGATTAAAGGATCTTCTCCTTTTAAGAGTTTTTCTTTCACCAAGTCGATCCGTGTCTTACCTCGCCTCCCATCTCCACTGGTCTGGTCCGGGTCTTCCGGAAGGCTCATGCTCTTTGAAGTATCCAGCATAAGGGTGAGGGGCCGGCGCAGCCTGGTAGCCTGTTCTTCAACAAGGCCCGGCCCAAAGAGAAAAAAGATCAACACCGCATAAACAAGGCCTCTCAGAAAAATCAACACACAGCGACGGTAGAGTGTCACATGTTTCTTGAGGTTGACGAACTGGTAGATCAGGAGGGCTCCGAGTCCTAAGGCGATGAGCAGGATAGACCACCCGGGGAGCATGCCCGTAAAAAAGAAATTGTTCATACTTTTATCTCGATAGTCTCCTTCGAATGAAGGGTACGTGGATCAGGTCCTCCTTATAATTTTCCGTCATGGCGTAGAGGATAAGATTAATGCCAAGATGGAAGGCGTCTCGCCTCTGCTCTTCGCCGCCGGGAATGCAAGGATTGATCCAATTCCCCAGTGGATCACGTTCCCAGGCTCCCCCGAGGCCATTCTGACAATAGATGACGGGGGTAGCATTTCGGATTCTGATACCTTCAAGGTAAGGGTGGACTATTTTCATCCCTCCGATTCTTCTAAGGAGATAATAACTCCGTAGCGCCGCGTGACCGGACGGCAAACGAATCAGATCTTTATGCGGGAAAAGCCGTTTCATTTCTTGCCGAAAACTCTTATCAAAGCCATAGCCCGGCTGACCCAAGGCATCATCGGCTAGAAGAAAGCCTCCGTAGGACAGAAAGCGTCTCAGAGTTTCAATCTCTTGTTGGGTAAAAGACGCAAAGTCATATTTCCCGGCTATATAAAGGAAAGGGTAGGAGAAGAGGTCTGTGTCCGTCAGTTTTACCACCCGTCGCTCTAAAACAGGCTCAACGCTTGTACGTCGCCGTAGCGCCTCCATGAGAGGCGCCACGCTCAGAGGATAGGGGTTCCAGTCTCCACCGCGATATTTGATCTGTGCAAAGACAAACTGAAACGGGTGGTTGCGTTCCCTTAGTTGTCCGGCCTCCAGGCGCTTTGGGACCAGTGTGGCTGAAGCCAGTAATCCATGCCAGAGGATGCGAATGAACTCTCTTCTATTCATGGATGCGCTGGGACAGCCAACCCTCGGAGGCCAACGTTACAATAAGAAAGGCCAACAAGGGAAGAGACAAGTCTCTCCTTTTCCCTCCCTTTTCCAGGGATCCTATAGAGATGATTTCCGTATGGATAGGTTTGAGTTTTGCACGTAACTCCCGCTCACCGATGGTTTCTAGTCGGGATTCAAGAAAAGGGGAGTTAACAGCATAGATTTGCGACGTCGTCATCTGTTCCGAACTCTTTACCGGGAGAAGAAGCTGGTAGATCCCTGCGAACTCGTTTTTCTGAAAAGTGGCGGATAAATTCTTCCCGGTCGGGACAAGAGCAATTTCCCTCTCTTTGTGACCTGGATCTACGATTCGTACGCTCTTTCCGACATAAGAGGCAGGTAAGGAAAAGGTCTTTTTATTACCCACCGTAATTCCCGGATCCATCGTTCCCCTTTGACCCCCGGCCAAGTAGCTGACCAGGGACTGGATTAACGGGAGGTAGGCGGTTTTTAAGGGTAGGTCGCTCCAGTCTCGATCTGCAGCGGTCGTTAGTAAGAGGAGGCGCCCTGACCCCACCTTTCGCTCCATTAACAGAGGGTCACCGTTACTCAAGGTGAGCAGTGCTGATTTATCCGGAATGGTCGTACGAAAGTAGCCTCGGATCCGAGTCGACTTTAGGGAAGCCTGCAGCATGGAGTTGTCGAAACCCCGCAGCGCTGGATGAACGAGATTCACTGTTCCAATCTTTTCTTCTCTGGGCTGTGAGAAGATCGTTTTGCCGTTCAGCGGTCCGGGGAGAATCGGTGGAGAGGATTGGAAGAGCTTGAGATTATAATCATCCATTTGGATGCGATCTCCAACGGTGAGGAGCACCCCTCCTCCCTGGTAGAGATAGCTCTTCAAACGGGGAAGAGCCGCCCTGGGGATTGCCGGCACATTACATAAGATCAAGGCCTGATAGGCATCCAGCGGCTCGGAGCTAAGTCCTTCTGGAATAATCACGGTAGGAAGGAAAAGCGATGATGCTTGCACTCCTGCAGGGTTCAGGGCCCGGGTCAGGAAAAACGTTTCACTCTGAACCAGGGAGGTTTGGGGATCGCCGTCCACCACTAAAATCTTCAGTTTCTTCCGAGCATGGAGCGTGAAGTAGGCTGTTGCATTGCCTGCCAGTCCTTCCTTCTTGATGGTTATAGTCCCGCGATGATCTCCCGGTTGGGTCACCGTAAATTGAAAACTTACCCCCAACTCTCCTTTGGGCGGTAACCGAGGGACTAGTTTTCGATCTTTCGTCTGTTCATCTATGTTAAGGTGCACCAGCAAATTTTTAATGGCTTTGTCGGTAAAGTTGATAATCGAGGCCTCCAAATGGATAGGGAGACCTACTCCTACCTCCTGGCCTCGCAGCTTAATGTCTTTGATTGTGGCGTTCTCAGGCTCTCCTTCTCTCCCAAGTTTGATGATCTTTAAGGAGATGAGGGGATCATAGACCTCTAAGGTGGTAGGGATGAAACGATCCCACCCGGTCAGCGCCATATCCGTGATGAGCCATATGTTTTTCTGGGCGGCGGGGTGTCGGAGGAGCTCATAAGCTTTGCTGAGGGCCGATGCATAATCGGCTGTCCCATCTGAGATCTGGATATTCTCCAGATCTCTGAGGAGGAGTTCTTTTTGAGCCCTGGGGCGACTTGGACTCGATTTGGACCGATTTGTCGGAATCAAAGCTATTTGGTCTCCGTCTCTAAGAGACGAGATCAGCCGATGGAGCGTTCGTTTCGCTTGCCTAAAGCCCTCGCCGCCCCGGCTCCACTGCATGCTAAGAGAGTTGTCCAGAATGACGGCGAGAGACAGAGGGCCACCTCCAGCAAAGAGTCCGATGCCGGTCTGAAATATCGGATTGGCCAGTAACAGCACCAAGAGAATCACCGCAAAGGTCCTTAGGGCGAGGAGTACCCAGTGACGCAGGCGAACAGAGCGAGAAATGCGGCGTTGGGAGAGTAGAACAAAGCGCACCGCAGGAAAGCGGATTCGCTTCAGCCTGCGTCGGTTCAAAAGGTGGATCAAAGCGGGAAGTGAGGCAGCAATAAGCCCGTAAAGGTAAATCGGATGGAGGAAAAAGAGAGACATACGAAACTACCTCCTCCAACTCAGGTAGCTCACCAAGGCGTGGTCTAGAGGTGTGGACGTGGGAAGGAGTTGATAGTCGATCGAGTTCTCACGGCATTGCTTACGCAGGTCGTCGACAAACTCTTCTACGACCTTGCGATAGACATTACGGATAGCCTGGGGGTCGGCCGCGACTCTAAGGGTTTTTTCCTCACTATCTTCAAAGATGAGGTTGCCGTCAAATGGGAGGTCACGTTCCGCAGCGTCCATTAGATGAAAAACAATCACATCGTTGCCCTTGAATCGAAAGAGACGTAGCCCCTTCATGATCTCCTCCGGCTCGTCCAGGAGATCCGAAACCAGGATCACAAGACCACGGCGCTTCACTTCCCCTGCAACCTCCTGGAGAGTTTTCCCTACGTCTGTTTCTCCGAAGGGCTTGCACCTATCCAGGGCATGCAAAATCTCTATCAAGTACCCTCGGCTCGCCTTGGGGGGAATAAACGTCTCGATTCGATCTGAAAAGGTAACCAATCCTGCGGCATCCTGTTGCTTGAGGATCAGATAGGCCAGGGAAGCGGTCAAGATACAGGCATAGTCGAATTTTGTCAGACCGTCGGAAGCGTAATCCATAGAGGCACTGATATCCAGGATCAAGTGGGCCTTAAGGTTGGTCTCGTCCTCGTACTCTTTAATGAAATACTTGTCAAATTTGCCCAGTGCCTTCCAGTCGATGCGACGGATCTCATCTCCGGGAGAGTATTCCCGATGCTCCTCGAATTCCACACTAAAGCCTTTGGAGCGACTCCGGTGAATCCCGGACATGATCCCCTCCACGACCCACCGTGCTCGAAGGTAGAGGCTAGAAAGACGGGAGAGGACAAGAGGATCAAAGTAACTCTTTTCGCTGTCGGCCATTATTTCTTGCAGCCCCTATTCTATTTCTAGTCCTGCAAAGTTAGGCACCAAAGGGATTTCTCCATCACCCTCACGCGATTGGCCACAGCCACGCTGCACCTCGTACCCCACTCGATTCTCCATGTAAGGGAGGCACAAGGCGGGTATACACTCGATCCGAGAAAACGTATTTGCCCCAATGTTTCGGCACCTTCACATACAAACGTTTTATATTAGATAGACCACCGCCGAGAACGATGACGTTTGGGTCCAGGATGTTAATGACGTGCGCAAGCCCTCGCGCCATGCGGTCTTCGTACCGTGTGAGGCAGTTCTCTGCGTTTGAGTCTCCGTTTTCGGCCAGGTCGACGATTCCAGACGGGTCAAGGGCCTTTCCGGAAGTCTCCAGGAAGTCTCTGGCCAAGCCCGGGCCCGACAAAAAGGCCTCGATACACCCCTGCTTGCCGCAATAGCACTTCGGTCCTGGCGTTTCCTCCGGAAGCGGCCACGGCAGCGGGTTGTGGCCCCATTCTCCAGCGATAGCGTTGGGTCCGGTTAAAACCTCTCCCCGAACTACAATTCCGGCACCGGTACCCGTGCCAATAATGACGCCGAAAACGACTTCGGCCCCGGCTCCGGCGCCGTCCGCGGCTTCGGACAGAGCAAAACAATTCGCGTCGTTGCTGATCCGTACTTCCCGCCGGAGTGCCTTACCGAGATCCCTATCCAGGGTATGGCCTATAAGGTTTGTAGAGTTGGCGTTCTTGATGAGGCCCGTAGCAGGTGAAATGGCACCGGGCGTACCGATGCCGATCGTAGCCCGTACGTTCAGTTCCAGTTCGATGCCTCTCACTAAATCAACAATGGCGCAAAGCGTTTTATCGTAGTTTCCTCGAGGGGTGTCTGCCCGGCGATGCGCCACGACCTTCCCTTTGTCCGTAAGTGCGACCGCTTCAATCTTCGTGCCCCCGAGATCGATTCCAATACGCATGCCTGTTTATACCGCCTCTGTGACCTTCTGCCCGCAATTATCCTTGCACATCAGCGGCCAACGATTATTGTGAAAAAATGGTGCAAAAATAATTATCCGGGTTCTTTGCCGTCCACCGAGGGTTTGACCTCGCTCATAAGGCGGGAGATGATGTCCGGTGAGGAAAGTCCTTCGGCCTGGGCTTTGAAGTTGGGGATGATGCGATGGCGAAGCACTGAGGGGGCCAGGGCCTGGATATCCTCGACCGATACCGCATAGCGTCCTTGGAGAATGGTCCTTGCTTTAGCACCTAGGATCATATATTGGGAGGCCCGCGGGCCTCCCCCCCATTCTACGTAGTCCTGGATAAACTTAGGTGCCCCTGGAGTCTGCGGGCGGGATTTCTGGCTCAGGGATACAGCGTAGCTGGCAACAAACGGAGACGCGGGGACTCGCCGGACCAATTCTTGAAAGCGGAGGATCGCGGCCGCGTTCAGGACTTTTTTTGGCATGGGTTTGTCGATCGATGTGGTCTGTTCGACAATCCGGACTTCGTCGTCGAAGGAGGGATATTGGATTTCAATATTGAGCATAAAACGGTCGAGCTGAGCCTCCGGCAGCGGATAGGTGCCCTCCTGCTCGATGGGATTTTGGGTTGCCAAAACGAAGAAAGGGAGGTTGAGGGGATAGGTTGTTCCGCCGGCAGTGACCTTGTATTCTTGCATGGATTGAAGTAGTGCCGCCTGGGTCTTAGGAGGCGTGCGGTTGATTTCATCCGCCAGGAGAATGTTGGTAAAGATCGGGCCTTTGAGGAATTGAAATTTTCTTTTACCGGTGGCGGTATCTTCCTCCAGAATGTCGGTCCCGGTAATGTCGGAGGGCATGAGATCCGGGGTGAACTGAATCCGGTTGAAATCCAGGTCTAGGATCTGAGCCAGAGTACTGATCAGTAACGTTTTGGCTAGGCCAGGTACCCCAACAAGGAGACAGTGTCCTTTTGAGAAAAGGGCTAATAAAACCTCTTCGATCACTTTTTCCTGCCCCACAATGACCTTGCCGAGCTCCCTTAACATCGTATCTCTTTTGGTCGCGAATTCTTCAATCTCCGCGATCTCTTGCTCCCTGATCTCGACAGATTCCATCTGGTTGACCTCTTTCATCGGTTTCCCTTGTGTGTCATAAGCCATTTCAGGGTTTCCCTGGATTTCTTGGCCTGATCCTGCTTCCCCAACCTCACGTAGGTTTTATGAAGATGGAAGTAGATAGCCGGATCAAAGGGATTAATCTGGATGGCTTCCTCTAAAACATCTCTGGCGTCAGAATAATTCCCTCTGGCCTGGTAGAGCCGCCCCAGCTGAATATAGGTGCTGACATGGTCCGGGTTTAACGCCAATGCCTTTTTGAGATGGGGAAGCGCGTCTTGGTACTTTCGCATGCCAATGAGAACCCGCGCAAGCTTCCCAAGGACAATAGTGGAATGGGGACTCGCCTTCAAGGCACGCCGGTATTCGGCGACCGCAGCGACCCTCTTTCCTCTTTCCCGAAGCCGGTCTCCCAAATGGGTCCGATTGCGTGCGACGATAGACTGAATTTCTTTCAGTTCCACTGTCTCCCTGTCTTCTTGTTGATTCTTCTTGATTTTCAGTTTACGTACTCTACTGCCTTCAATCTCCCGGAGCCCTTTTCTTTTAAGGTATTCCTTCCATTGGCTTTCAAAGGTGTCGAAAGAAATTCCGAGGACTGTTTCGATGGCCTCCGGGGTTGGGCTTTTTCCAACTTCTGATAAAAGCGCACGGATACCATCCTGGCCTTTACGATCGATCATGAAATCGATGGCGGAGGCTGCTTCAGCATAGGCGAGTTGGACCTCCTCGGGCGTTTCCAGACTGATCAGCGAAGGTTCCATTTTTTTAAAGGCCACAAATTTGTTTTCGTTCGATGCCTGGGCCAAGAGAGTCTCGTTGGGGGGCGTAAGATAGTCTTCTTTTTCCCTTGGTGCTTTTGTCTTCCGCCAGCGGGTCTCGTAAAATCTGGCCATGCCTTCGTGAAGCCAGATGGGTGCCTTGTTGTCGGTGAGGGCGACAATCACAAAGTGGAGATACTCATGGCTCAGCGAGTCGAGCCAGCGGTAGCCTTGTATAAGGGAACGAGGGGAAATAGTCATGATCTTATTAAATTTACAGATCCCTACCGCACCAGTCTCCTCGATGTCCCTGAGTGAGAGTGTAGAAATGGCATTGAAGGAAGGTGCATCCGGGGCGATCTCCACGCGCACTTTTTCCTGGGGAAAATAGCCTAAGGCTTGCCCGACGGCCTGATAGCTTTTCTCCAGAGTGTCCAAGGCATACGGCACCAGGATTCCGTCCTTCTTATTGTCCAGGTAGAGAGTGAAATGGGGACTCTCAAAGTGCTTGAATGTTTTTGCCGTATCATGGGTCCGTTGAATGAACAGGCGAAAGGCCTGGCGCCGCTTGTCCGTGACATCAATAGCCAAGGCCTGCTCCAGGAAGTGAAGGGATTCGGCATAACGGCCCTGATAGAACTTGACCTGCCCATTGAGGTCGAGGGCTTTAGCGGACTTGGGATGTTCACGGACTAGTCGAGTGGCGATCTCACTCGCCTGAGGTATGTGCCATGCGTCCAGGTGTTCCTGTCCCTCTTTGACAAGAAAGGGGATCTCCGCCGAAAAGGCGGGAGGCGTTACGCCTATGAGGAAAAGAAGAGATAGAAGTAAAAATCTCTTTTGCTTCAAGAAATGAACTTTTGTATACCGACTTCTCAATTGGCTACCCTGTTTAGTCGGACAGATTCTTAAAATAGCTCTCGATCTGTTCTTTCATCTGGGCAGGAACTCCCTGTTTCAAGGACTCCAGGATTTCTTCTCGGAAACGACGCGGCGCTTTATAGGCGTCCTTGCCTGGAAGAGGGAATTTCTCGGTGTCGAATCCGGTGATCCCTCCTTCTGTGTCAAAGTCAGGGAACTGAGCCATGCCGGGTAGCGGAATAAGCCTTCCCGACGGAAGAAAGCGGCCTCTACGGAAGAGATAAGTAACCGGCAGGCGCCCAAGCTGCCCGCGCTGCGCAAGCTGGGCCATGGAGTTCTGCATCTGCTGCTGGGATTGGGAAAGACGATCCAGGGCTTCCCGTTCCAGAGGGAGCGCAGCTTCCGCATCGAGATCGCTCAGATGATTTTGTGCCTTCCCCATGGAGCGCCCAGCCGCTTGAATATTCCTTGTGATTTTTGGGTCAAGCGATGGAAAAAGCTGAAACAGGGTCTTCAGTTTTTCGTGGAGGTCCTTCGTTCGTTTTTTAAGGGTTTTTTCCCTGTATGAAAGGTCGCGCAATTTCTTTTTCTCCTCCTCGGTCAGAGCCACGGGGGATTTCTGTAACAGGG
The DNA here is from genome assembly GCA_046757725.1 of Binatia bacterium. Classification (GTDB taxonomy): domain Bacteria; phylum Desulfobacterota; class Binatia; order UBA9968; family UBA9968; genus JBHHYU01. Next base: position 23,321 of record JBHHYU010000014.1, on the reverse strand, counting down.
CTGCCAGGTCTGCCTTGATACTGTCAAGACCGGTCTCCGCCCGCGCGGTCTTTGCTCCCTGTTCAGGACGGTGTTTTTTTCCCAACTCTTTTTGGGTCTTTTCCATGATCTCGCCGAAGCCAGAGAAGTTCTTTTTGAGGAGCTGAGCGATCATATTCTTGAGCAGGTTATGAATCACTGCCTCGTTCAGTTGCTCCCGAGGTTGCCCTTCGCCTGATTCGCTTTCCTCTTCTTCATCTAAAAAAAGCTCGCCCAAATGGGATAGCTCCTCTTGAGCTTTGGCCTCGAATGCATCGATCTTTTCCTTGAGAATTTTTTTACTTCTTCCGCGCCTTTTTTTCTTGGTTCCTTCAGTTTCCAGGAGAATTTCTTGCTGTTCGCGCGCGATTTGTTGCAACTCGCTGGTGGATCGGAGCATCTCTCCTTGAACCCTTCCCATGGTAGTGGACATTGCCGACTGTTGGGCGTTACGAAGGGCAGCGACCATAGAAGCCAATTGGTTGAAGAATTCGCGTGCCAGTTGCATGGCCCCCTCAATGTCTCCTGCCTGGAGCTTCTTTCGGATTCGTTCCAAGGCCGACAACATGTCACGCAAACCGAGTCCTCGGATGGCATCACTGTTGATGAATTCCTCAGGAAGACGAGAGGTGAGCTGAGAGAGGGACTGCTGGAGTGAGGCAAGGAGTTTTGCCAGGTTGGAAATCTCCTTAAGGACGACATCCAGCTTCTTGTCGCCGCTCTTCAGTCTGTCGAGGGAGTCCAGAAGCCGCTCTTGACTTTTCATAAGGTCCTCTGCCGTAGAAGCGACCTCTTGGGCCTTAAGTCTTTTGCTGATCTCCTCGGAGAGCATAGACATCCTTTCGAGCTCCGAGGAGATCTCATCGTGCAGTACGGTTTTTTCCTGCAAGGAGGAGGCCTGCTCTTGTTTCTTTAACAGGTTTTCTTTGGTGAATTGGAGGTTGCGTTTAAGCGCCTCGAGGTCCGACCACGTGGCAAAATCAGTCAGGCGGTCCTTCTCCGTCCGTTGCATCACTTCTTCGACGCTCTTCAACATGTCTTCGAGCTTTTGGTGAAAGTTCCTGTCGCCAGTTTTTTCCTGGTGTAGCGGTTCCTTATCGTCGGCGGGAGCCGTCTCCAGATGATCACCCAAAAGATCCACCATACGGCCCGAGAGGTCACGAATTGTTTCTGCGATCCGTCTATGCTTCCCCCTGAGATTTTTCAGTCGCAATCTCAAAACCCGTGAGGAGCCGAGTTTAGGACCGGAGACAGTATCATTATCCAGGACATCCAGGTGGTAGATTAATTCGTCGCCTTCTCGCAATCCCAATTTTTCCAGATCCCAGTCGAATCGGTTGCGCAGGATCACGCTTTTCTTCCTTTCCTTCTCAACAGGGAGCTTTTCCTCTCTATCGCCCACTCTGAAGGTCAGGGAAACCTCCTGTATACCAAAATCATCTTTGGCCCTGAATTCCAGCGGCAGGGTTTCGTCTCCGTTGATCTCAAGGTCTTCCGTCGGTTTTAGTAGTTCAATGGTAGGGAAACCGTCCGGCCGGAGCCTGAACTCATAGGTGATCGGATTATTGCGAAAGCCCAATGGGTCTTCTGCCAGGATCTGATACCTTTCCGGCTCAAACAAGACGAGTTTTCCGCTGAGGTTCTTCCCCTCGATTTTTAATGGGACCGTTGTACCTTTGCCCAGAAGGATCTTCGCTTTAGCCAGCTCTTTCGTGCTCATGGCTTCGAGGCGAATCGTCGAGCCTTTGATCCCTTCGATGTTTCCCCCCTCAAGTGTTTGCTTCGGGAGACCCGTGTAATAGGGCGGGTAAAGGGTAACTTTCAGATTACCGATTTTGGGCGGGTCTACCGCCTCAATGGTATAGCTCGCAGAAGTAAAAGATCCAGCGGCAACACGATATCGGAGACTTCTTTGGAGATCCCGGATCGTAGCGGAAAATCTTCCGCCTCCCGTTCCCTCCATCTGAACCTTTTCTTCACGGAAGGTTTGCTGTTGTTCTTTGCCTTCGGGCCACAGGATGAGATCCAAAGTATTCGGAATGGCGCCCGAGGCTGTGGCATGGATGGTAACTGCAGAACCGCGGGCGAGACGAATGCCTTTCGGTGTGACATCAATCCGTGTCTCGGATGGCGGAAGGCCCTTTAGAGGATCGGTCAACAGACTGAAGGTATCACTCACTGAGGACGGGTTAAAAAGGACTACGGCAAGGACCGGGATGAACAGGATTCCTAAAAGGCGCACCTCCGTCCGGATGCGTTGTGTATCGATCAGATCGTTGACGTTGAGAACCTGGAGCTGTTTTCGTGTGGTTCGCAGCAACGCCAAAACCAGCGAGGCGGAGATCCCACGGGGCTGATTTTCATCGGTGACTTGCGGGTAGAGCTGCAGAGAGTTAATGATGTTGTTCCTGAGATGAGGACATTTCTTCTCAATATAAAAAGCGGCGGATTCCCTGGGGACCCGTCGGCCACATTGGAAAAGGGTCCAGCCGGTCAGGAGGGTCAGAAGAATGACCGCAAAAAGACTGTATGCCATGGGGGCATAGGGAAAAAAGGCTTTGACCTCTTGGATGCCAAGGCCGAGAGAGAAGAGTAGAAAAAGACATATACCGATCAGGCAGAGTCCCTCTATGCCCTTGAGAACTCTAAGGCGACGGGTGAATCGCCCCAGGAAAGAAAAGAGTTCTTTGTAATCTTCCTGGCCCATGGTCTATCAGCCAACAGCATTTTACTATTGAAGTATTTGATTGTCCATCATTGCTCAGGATCAACCTGGTTTTTAACCTTTCCGGCATGACGGGTGGGCATCGGGTTATGATTGTGTTTCCAGTGCTCTACCCGTTTGATCATCGTCACAAGGTGAGAATACAGGAGTGGCAAGTGCGTCTATGTTATGATATCAAACTCTTATTGGGCGTGGCGAAACAGTAAATGAACATCGAGGGAACAAACGAAATGATGCTGAATCTAGTTGATGAGACAGTGCGGTTTCATGAGGGACATGACTGGGAGCATGAGGATGTCACTAATATGCCGTTGGATGAGGAACATCCTATGTGGCGCTCAGAGCGTATATCCCTCACTTCTGTGGGGATCGACATCGGTTCCTCCACCTCTCATCTTATTTTTTCCCGCCTGATTTTGCGCCGCCAGGGTATTGCTCTTTCGAGCCGTTTTGTCGTCGTCAAACGAGAGATCCTGTATGAGTCTCCTATTTTACTTACACCCTATGTGGACAAGACTACCATTGACACAAAGAGGCTGGATGAGTTTATTCATGAGGCCTACCACCAAGCTGGTTTGGCGCCGAAAGGTATTGATACGGGAGCGGTGATCGTTACCGGGGAGGCGGCAAAGAAGAAAAATGCCGAGGCTATCGCTGCACTTTTTTCAGCTCAGGCCGGGAAGTTCGTCTGTGCGACGGCAGGGCATAACTTGGAAGCTATCCTTTCAGCGTACGGCTCGGGTGCGGTGGCCATGACCCTGAATGAGGGAAAGGACTTTACGGTGATGAATGTGGATGTCGGTGGGGGTACAAGTAAGATTGCCATTGTGAAGGGGGGAGCGGTGATTGATACCGCTGCGTTGGAAGTGGGGGCGCGACTGGTTGCTTTGGATGAGACGGGGAAGATCAATCGCATTGAGGATGCAGGCCTCAAGATCGCAGAGAGAGCAGGAGTTCCTTTAACGTTAGAAGGCTCCCTATCAGAAAATGAGAAGGAAAAGATGGCCACGATACTCTGTGACTGTCTCTTCGAAGTCCTGGAACGAGGACCCCTCTCTCCTTTGACTGAAAGTTTAATGCTCACACCGGAAGTCACTTTTAAGGAAGGTATTGATGCCGTGATTTTCTCCGGCGGAGTCTCCGAGTACATTTATGATTTTGAAAAAAGGGATCTAGGTGATTTGGGAAACCATCTTGGCCGTCGGGTAAGGGACCGGGCCGTGAATTTAGCCGGGCGTCTTACTGTAAAGGCGGCTGAAGTACGCATACGGGCCACCGTTATTGGTGCTTCGCAATACACGGTTCAGGTTAGTGGAAACACTATTTTTCTCTCGCATGCTGATTTGCTTCCTCTCAGGAACCTGCAGGTGGTTACCCCTCAGATCTTGCAGCGGGAGCCGCTTTCTCCGACGGATGTGAAAAAGTCCGTAGAGCACGCCTTGCAACGTTTCGATATCCACGACGGCGAACGGGCTGCGGCCCTAGCGATACATTGGGAGCTGGGGCCTTCCTATCCTCTCATCCGAACTCTGGCCGAAGGGGTAGCTGCGGGGATGAAGGAACACATAGGCAAAGGCCAACCACTCGTCTTGGTCTTTGATGCCGATATCGCGAAACTAGTGGGTAACATTATTGAAAAGGAGCTTTTGCCTGGTTCCGGGATCATTTCCATCGATGGGATCGATCTCAAGGATTTTGATTTTGTTGACATTGGCGAGGAGATTCCCGATGCCAAGGCAGTCCCGGTTGTGATCAAATCCTTGATCTTTCGCCATACCGAATGGGGCCGGGGCCACACACACAGCCATTAGTGAGCCGTTAAAAAAGGTCCGACCTTGAGCCTTCGCCTGAGGTCTCGGTTGAAAGGCTTTTCGGCTCGGTCTCCCGATCCGTTCATATCTGAGGTCCCGACCGTTGCCCGGAGTGAGTCTCCACAGCCAGGGCTTTTTATTCGAGGTAATTTTGTGACCAGCCTAATTCCAAGCGAGTGAATCGAGCAGTCCATACTATTGATCCGTGGCCACAAGGTCATGCTGGATGCGAATCTCGCAGAGCTTTATGGTGTTGCGGTGAAGAGGTTGAACGAACAAGTACGTAGAAACGTTAAAAGGTTTCCCTCCGATTTCATGTTTCAACTGACACAGCAAGAGCACGAGGCTTTAAGGTCGCAAATCGCGACCTTAAAACACGGCCGGGGACGACATCCAAAATATCTCCCTTATGCCTTTACTGAGCAGGGAGTAGCGATGCTTTCGAGTGTCTTGAATAGCGGCCGCGCGATTGATGTGAATATTCAAATCATGCGAGCTTTTGTCAAGCTGCGGCAGCTTCTTTCCACCCGCAAGGAGCTGGCGCAGAAACTAGCAGACTTGGAACGGAAGCTCGGTACGCACGACAAGCAGATCCAGGTTATTTTCGAAGCCATCCGGCAGCTGACGACCCCATCAGAGCCAAAAAAACGGAAGATAGGATTTTTGGCGAACGAACGAGCGGCCCGATACGGATTATTAAGAAAGGTTCATACCTAACCTGCAAACAACATCTTTCCGCCTGGTGCCTCTCGCTTCATGCCTGTTCCTATTACCTAATCCCTATTGCCTTCTTCATTTTTCTATTTGACGTCCAAATCTTCCGGAGTAAAATAAGTGATTAGTTAGCTCGGTTCGATCACAAACACGACCAGAAGTGACGAGCACAACTTGCGAGCCACGAATCGGTCCTCCGATCCGCTCACATCTTCCGATATGGGGTCAACCTGACCCCATATCGACCCGGGTCTTTACTTGTGCCGCTGCGATGGCACGAGTGCGATACGGGTGGGCCAGTTGAACTTCCTCGACGCTCTGTATACTCTCCAGCCAGTCGTACATTACACCCCAGTTCCAACCGGCCTCCAACACGGCTTTGCACGGCTCGTTCAGAGAACGAAAGAAGCTCTCCATGGTGTCTGGGTCGTTGGACAGTCTGCTGTGAGCCTGGGTTTTTCCACTCTCATCAATGGCATTTACCTGGGCGTATCGCTTGTGATAGTCAATTCCGACGTAAAGCATGGGGTCTTCTCCTTTCAGGTTTGATGGTCGCTATAACCACCATCCTACTGGAGCTCGACCCCTTTTTCATGTTACCTGACCCCATATCGCCCTGATGCGAAGGGTTTTGAGGGCGAGACATTCCGTTTTCAAGTCTTGGACGAGGGAGAATACGCGGACCGGGATTGGCGAGACGATCTAAAAAGGCGGCTTGAGTCAGCGGTGTAACGCAACAGGGGGTGAAATCACTGGCCCCGATGGCGAGGGAGGCTAAGAGGCGACGTCGTTGATTAAGTTGACAAAGTCTGCACGCTTACGAGAAGAGGAATGTAAAGGGGAGTCTTTTCACGTAACCCAAAGCATGACGTGGGAGGGCTGTCTATCTTTCAGCGGCCGTAAAAGCGGATAATTGACCCCTCGGCAATTTTTGGATTCTCGGTGCCTCAACCTTAAAAAATTCCCATCAATATCAGGGGGGATTCGTGTCGAGGGAAAGAGAACTTGTAACCTAACCTAGGGATTCTGAGATAGGTGCAGTGGTCCTTCCTTTAGGAGCGTGGGCCGGCCCTTTGATGCCGCCATGATCTCCATCACCTCTCGTATGTCCTCAACCTTGTCCAGGTCCAGGACCATCTCACTACTGCGCTGGATGTCCGCTGGGTCGAGTAAACTCTGGCTGCAATCCCGGTACTTCGCCAGCAATTCGCTGTCGCTCAGGGGCTTCTCCGGGTCGCCACGCAGGACGTCGACCCGAGCGCTGTAGCTCCGGCCATCCACGGTGCGCACATTCACCGGGTTGCCCACGAACACGGTATTGGGCCCCACATCGGCCAAGCCGGGCCAGATGGGCACGTTCGGGAAGGAGAGCTGCACTTTCTTGCGGGTCTCGAGGATGCGCTTGTCATTTAGCTTCTCCGGTGTGAAAGTGGCCAGAGACACCTTACGGTCTACCATTGCCGCGGCGATGCAATGGGGCATGCTGTATTTGGCCTGATAGGGCGTGGCCGGCTCAGAGTAGGCGAGCACGCGCAACGCCCGCTCGGAGGTGCCCACATCGACTTCGGCGATATCCTTTTCGTCGAGGTTATGGTCGGACATAAGCTGAAGCACGGCGTCCAGCGGCCGGTGGGTGTGATAGCAACTCGGGTACTTCTTGATTCCGATTCCGGGTGAGACGATGTAAAACGGGTTACCCAAGCCGTCAGCTAGGTGATCGATTTGATAGTTGCCTGGCCCGACGAGGGTGTACAGGAAACCACTCTTTGTCTCGATGATGTCGGGGTTGGCGGTGATGTGTTCCCGGGCCATGAGAGCGGCCACCACCCCATTGCGGCAGGCGTTGCCGGCACTCATGGGTGCGACCATTGTCCCGTGGCTGGCGGACACCCCACAAGCGAAGTTGGTAGCCAGGCCAAGGGCATGCCTGGTCTGGTTGGTATCGAGGCGGAGCAGCCTGGCGCAGGCGGCAGCCGCTCCCAGCGTGCCGTACCACGACTGGCTGTTCAGGCTTCGCTCCATGAGCTTGAAGTCGGCGTGGAGAGCCACCTTGCCTTCGACTTCCAGGCCCAGAATGTAGGCGGTGAGCACGTCTCGGCCTTTAGCGTGGAGCTGTTCACCCAGGCTGAGCAGCGCGGGCAGCATCATGACGCTAGGGTGGCCTATTTTCATGCCGCAGTCGTCGTAATCCAGCGCATGGGCGATGCACCCGTTAGCCAGGGCGGCGTCGGCTACCGCAGATTTAAAGCCCATCCCGATGACAGTGGCCTGCGGCGGGCCGCCCAGATTCTTCACATAACGCGCGATAGCACGGCTTCCTGGCTCGGCGCAGCCGGCGAGGGCCACCGCGAACGTATCCAGTACGGTGCGCTTGGCCAGGTTCACCGCTTGGTGGGGTATGTTCTCGTAGGTGGTCTCTGCTACAAATTCGGCAATCTTTTCAGTAGCACGCATAGCTCCTCCCTCGTGAACAGTTTGTGTCATTTTTCGGCGGTCCCGATGAGAGTTATCCGATATCTAACGTGATCACCGCCTGCGTTCAACCTGTCCTTCTGAGCAGTTCCGCATAACAGCGAAGAATCTCGTGATTAGGCCCTTTTTGCCAAAGCATGCCGCGTGGGAGATTGAGACATTGGGAATGTTTTATCAAACAAGCTGGTCCCTGGGCAACACCAAGCGCACGTTTGAACATGCACGTCAAATTATCATGATATTTTGAAGTATGGGCCGGGCGCCGAGATCCGCTACATTGTGGAAACCCGAGTCATTGGGCACTGGCAGTCCTGTTTTCGACTGTGATAAAGTCATGGACATGAAGTGGATAGTCTCTGAGCCCGACCACTTGGGGGGGGAAAGCCACGGGTGCACGATACTCGAATAGCCGTGGCATTGCTCTTAGAGTGGCTGGCATTAGAAATGACGATCGCGGAGATCGTAAAAGAATACCGCAGTCTCAGCGAGGAAGCGATTCGTGGGACGTTACAAGAGTTAGCCCACTCTGACTTGCTCACCCACAGTGAAAATGCTTTTAGACGAGAACATGCCTGAGTCTCTCTCGGCGGCTCTAGAACGGAGAATTTCCGGGGAAGACACCCTACTGGAGGAGAGATGAAAGAAATCGTAAAAGACATATTTACCTGGCCGTGGTTTTCGGAGCCTCATGGCTATAATTTTAACGGCTACCTTGTCTGTGATCCGGGCGGGAACCTCTGCATCGATCCGGTGGAGCCGGGTGAAGAAGTCCTGGAGGAGATCGCCAGTTACGGCGTCGCCCGGATTCTTCTTACTAACCGAAATCACTCCAGGGCCGCTAATCTTGTCCGTAGTAAGACCGGAGCGCGGACCGCTATCCATCCGGCTGATGCTGCTCATGCCCGCAGTCAGGGGACGGAGATCGACGACGAGCTCAAGCTGGCTAAGAAAGTCGGGCCACTGGTCGTCGTCGGCGTGGCCGGCAAATCGCCCGGGGAGATCGCGCTCCACTGGCCGGAGCGGAAAATGCTGATTGTGGGAGACGCTGTGATCGGAAATCCACCGGGCCGCTGCAAGCTTTTGCCGGACAAGGTGGTGGATGATCCCGCCCGCCTTCGAGCAAGTGTCCGGGGGCTCCTTGCACTCGACTTCGAAACGCTTCTTCCCGGTGACGGTGAAGCGATCCTTCAGGGCGCCCGTGAACGCCTGAGAGAGTTAGTAACGACTTTTCCCCCGTCCTGAAGCCCTCCACCGAAATTGAGACTTGGATTCCCTTTCGGGGGAACGCAATGCGCAGCCCCTTGAGTCTGCCGAAGGGTTGGTCTGGAATGAAAAGTTAGGCTAGAAAAAGTAGCCTAGCCCGAACTTCCGTCCTCGCAACAGCCGGGTTCGGACGCATCTGCGGGGCGGCGTTTGGCCTTTTGTAGCAAATGATCCGCCCAGCTCTTCCAGCTCTCTGATACCTGGGGAACCATGAGCAACCGCTCGGCCTGATGGCGATCACGAGTGTAGATGCGGAATACATCTCGGACGGTGAGATCATGAACGGGTCTCGCGACGACCCGGATGTCATCACCGGCGCCCACATCACCTTCGACGACTATTCGCAGATAAGACCCAGGTCGCAACGCCTCGGTGAAGCGGCGCGGAACCATCTTATCGTTCATCCGAACTCCCAGCCGCCAGCAGGGTATACGCGACTCGGAAACCTCAAGAATCGTAGTCCCGATCTCCCAGCGCTCTCCGACAAGCGCATTGTTCACCTCGATCCCTTCCGTCGTGAGGTTTTCGCCAAACTCACTGTAGGCAAGCGATCGCCCGATCTCCTGCTCCCACCACCGGACGTCTTCGACGGCATATGCGTAAACCGCTTTATCGGCTCCCCCGTGTACCTTGCGATCCGCCTGCTCGTCTCCGTCAAAATTTACACCTCGGGCTGGGATCCGACCGACGGCAGGTGTTTTCCAGATAGCACTCTTGGCAGGGCGGCCGCTGTATTCGAACTCGCGCACGGTACCGATGTTGACTGAGAGAACCTTCCCAACGGTAGTCTCCATGAGCTGTCCTCCGTGCAGGTGCGTCTAACGCCGAAACCGAGCGGCGGCTCACCCGCAACCAACCTGGGCATGCCGACAAGGCCTGCGCGGTGGGCCATACGCGCCAGTGCGGTGTTGGGCTAGACACGCCTCAGCAGGGTCTTCGCGATCAGCCTCAGAGAATCGGGTCCAAACTTTTGTCATAATCTCTTCGACGCCGGACTGGACGTTCACGGATGTGGATGGATAGGATCGACCCAGTAGACCTCTTCTGGCGGCTCGGCCGGCTCGATATCCAGATTAATGGCGATCGGATCTTGACCACTGCGGGCGAGGACGCAGCTGAGAACCTCGTTCTCGCTTGCGTTGATCTCTTGATGGGGTACGAAGGGCGGAACGTAGATGAAGTCGCCAGGCCCTACTTCCGCGGCGAACTCGAGGTGCTCCCCCCATCGCATCCGCGCACGACCGCTGACCACGTAGATCACGGTTTCTAATTCCCCATGGTGGTGCGCGCCCGTTTTGGCGTTGGGGTCGACCGTGACAGTGCCTGCCCACAGTCTGCTGGCACCGGTCCTGGCATGGGTAATTGCGGCAGCCCGCATCATGCCAGGGGTTTGAGGCGTATTGAGATCGAGTTGGGCACCGGGGATAATCTTGACTCCGTGATCGCGCCAATTCGGTGTTAACTTTGTACTCATTTCATCTCTCCGCTAAGCACTTGCGTAGTACCCTAACTACTGACCAGCATAATTTGGTCTCGATATTTCCAACGACTGCGGCGATTCTCTTCGCTTTCCCAGCACTTGTCAAGATTTACAGGGACGGATTGTTGGCGACCAATACTGGTCAGCATCATTCCATTATGCCTGACAATGGCCGATGAGCTGCTGTAGCTTTCCCAATTATTTCCACTGCCCAAGAACAGTGCTTCGCGGGCCGCCACTTCGCCCCTTTCGGATGCGCTTGTGTTGAAAGTCCCATTCCTCGGGAGAAGGCCCTACCCACGCCTGTCAAGCCATCAAAGAATCTAACCCTAGCCGGAACGTTGACATTCTCAGAAAATTCTAATATTTTAAAAACTCTGATTTTATGTTCGGCTAAGTTTTATGGTAGAAGCAACTGGTTTACAAAACTTTTTAGAGATCCTAACCAAACCGGATAACATCCCTATTGCCGGGATGCTTCTTCTTGTCCTCTTTTTTACCTGGATCGCCCTAAGGCAGGCCTTCAAAAATGACCGGCTCATCGAAGAAGAAAAAGAGGACCAGATCCCTAATGAGATGTGGAAATAGATGGTCAAAGCTTGGGGTCTAGCCCTGGCAGGAATCCTGGCCATCGAGTTATCTCTTGCCTATGGGCAGGGTGCATCCTCGCTAAAAAAAGAGACCCGATGGCAACGGGGAAAGGCATATCTGGCCGAAGGTAAAGCCCAAGAGGCAAAAGAAGCCTTTGAGACCCTCCTGAAACATTATTCGGAAGAGCCCGACCTCTATTTTTTGTTGGGAATGGCCTCGCTTCGCTTGCGTGAGGTGGAGAAGGCAGAAGATTACATAAGGAAGACGTTGAGGTTGTTTCCGAATCATGCAGAGGCCAGGACACTGTTGGGATGGATCAAGCTGGAGATGCACAAGGATTACCCCTCCGCCGTCGAGGAATACAGCAGAGTAGTTCAGTTAAGGCCCGATTCTCCCGAGGCCCATAACAATCTTGGTGTGGCTTTTAAAAAAAACGGGGAACTGGAAAAAGCGATCAACAGCTTCAACCGGGCGGTAAAGCTGCGCACGGACTATGGCGAGGCATGGAGCAATCGTGGTTGGGTGTATATGCAGCAGAAAAAGTGGCGTGAGGCCCGTAGAGATTTTGAGCATGCTTTGAAAATCAACCCGGATGACGAAGGGGCTCTTTATGGTGAGTCCACGGTCCTCAAAGAGGTGCGGGACTATGCGGGTGCCGAAAAGGCTTTAAATAGCCTTCTTGCCCGATCACCTAATTTTGTTTATTGGCTAGAATGGGGTCAATTAGAACTTGTACGTTACTATTGGGTGTTGCTAATGATCGCCGTGGCGTTATTTCTGCGTGGCCGATATCGGAAAACAAGGAGAACGTCTAATGGCAGTTGACACAACAAAGAAACGAAAAGGGACAGCTCTGCTTGCCGTGATGAACGAGAACTGTACGAGTTGTGCTGGGTCCCCCCTCTGTGAACTCCATTGCCCCGTAGAACATTGTATCAACCTGCTCTACGAGGAAGTGCCTCAAGGGGGCTTAAAACCTTATCGAGTGTGGGTCGACAATGAAAAGTGTATCGGTTGCCAGATGTGCTACAGTGATGATCTGACCAAGATCCACGAGCACAAGGAAACCGGAGAGATATTTTACGAGTACGGAGGTCGGTTTTACGATAGCACGAAGCAACCCCTCGATAAGGATCAAGTGCCGAAGAAGTTTCAGCTCCAGCTCATAGGGACACAGTCGGAGGATCGACTGGACAAGAAGATATGTCCCTGGGACGCCATCAAGATGTACGAATTTGAAGACGGGCTTGAGGCCTCTCAGTATTTTTACAATCCGGAAAAATTCAAAACGGTTCACGGATGCTACGTTATCGATAACGAAGGAAAGGAGCAGCTGGAAGAGAAACAGAACGCACTGCTCGAAGGATAGGCGTGAAACGAAGCAAGTGGTAGGCGGCGAAGGTAGGGAATTATCTTAGATTACTTTGTTTAGAGGGTACTCGATGATCCCCACCGCCCCGTTTTGGATAAGCTTGGGGATAAGATCCCGCACAACCTCCTCAGAAATCACACTCTCCACAGAAAACCATTTGGCTCCATGCAGGGCCGCTGCAGGGTAAAGCGTGGCGATGGTCGGGGCAGTGATACTGGGGATGAGCCGAATAACTTTATCCAAGTCTCCTTCAACCACATTCATTTTAATCCCGACCTTGTTTTCGGCCGAGAGCGCACCCTGGAGCAGCAGCCGGATCTGCTCTATTTTCTCTCGCTTCCAAGCATCTTCCCAAGCCCCTTTATTCGCGATGAGTTGAGGGCTGGACTCCAGGAGTTCGGCGATAATCCGCAGACCGTGGGCGCGGATGGTTCTACCGGTCTCTGTCACTTCCATGATGCCGTCGACCAGACCCGCTGCCGCTTTGGCCTCAGTTGCGCCCCAGGAAAATTCTACCTGCACAGCAATTTTTCTGTCCGAGAAATAGCGGCGCGTAAAGTTAACCATCTCCGTGGCAATCTTTTTGCCTCTCAAATCCTCAACTTTTTTGACGGGAGAATCTTGGGGCACGGCCAGGACCCAGCGTACCGGCCTGAAACTGACCTTGGAGTAGACCAGTTCCGCGACTACCTGGATATCGGACCCGTTTTCCATGGTCCAGTCTTTGCCGGTGATTCCGGCATCCAAGGTACCTGACTCCACGTAACGGGACATCTCCTGTGCCCGCACCACGCTACAGCGCAACGCTTTGTCGTCAATGGTGGGGAAATAGCTGCGGGACATGCCGGAAACCTTCCAACCTGACTTCTTAAATAGATCAATGGTGGCGGTCTCGAGACTACCTTTAGGTAACCCCAGGTTTAACTGCTTCACTTTTTGTAGACCTCCTCCGGCTTGAATCCCTGCTTCCCGACAATGCTCCAGCCCCGTTTCACTTTTTTACGAAAGAAGCAGCTGCAATAGCCCACGTGACAAGCCCCGCCTCCATGCTGCTTGACCTGAAGAAGTAAGGTATCGTTATCGCAATCGATAAAAGTGTCTTTGACCTCCTGAAAGTGACCGGATTCCTCCCCTTTAAGCCAGAGTCCACGTCGAGACCGGCTGTAATAGTGGGCCATGCCGGTCTTCTGGGTTTTTTTCCACGCTTCCTTATTCATATAGGCCACCATCAGGACCTCTCGGGTTCGATAGTCCTGAACGATGACGGGGACGAGCCCATTGCCTTTGGCAAAGTCAATTTTTTGCATCATAATGCATATCCTGAATTTAGATCAGTTAACATACATAAAGAGTGGATTCAATCATCAAGGTGGGAAGCGGGCTATCGCGCCCTGTAAGTAGCAGCCAACCACGCTAGAGCAGGCGAAAGGGCTCTGATCCTAAAAGCGCATTTTTACCCTTCGCTGAAATGACCAACCATGAAGAACGGTAGCCACAACCAGGTTCCCTAGATAGTTTTCAGGGGTTTTCACTTTTCAGCTGTCCTCGGAGATCCAATATGGATAGAGTCCGTTTTATTTCCTCTGTCTTGCCTTCAACACTGGGATAGCATTGATCTTCTCGCGTGGGAGAATATCCCAGTATATGCCCTTGGGCTTTTGGACGTGGTGTTTTAAAGATAGCAACTCCTTCGGAGTGATAATCGCATCAAGAGGGATGTCGTGTTCTGTCATGGGCATTTCTATATCGAGCACCTGGAAAGCGTGGACTGAAGTCATGATAGGAGTCTGACTAGTGACTTTCCCCTCTTCTCTCAGGAGCGCATATTCCAGGTCCGAATAACCACCACCCTTGCCGATACGTGCCCCTTTTAGATTCACTGCAACGGAGCCGCAAACGATCAGATCAAACTTTTCGACCTCGTCCAATGAGACAGGTTGCCCATATTCAGCCGCGCCCTTGATGGAGGACGCGTGGTAGGGCGAAGCCTTTAGTCGTTTTGGATTTATCTCGATGAATGGTTTTAGGGTATGCAGTCTGGGCACCGCCATATAGAGGACTTTTCCGTCCGCCAGAGCCTTTTGGCGGATGGCTCTCTGGGGCGAGTCGGGATTGACTTTAATTACCTTGGCCTTTTTCCAGAGGGCCCATTGAGAGAGGAGCCGAGCACAGTTCTCTGCTCCGGTAAAGTTGGGAATTCTTCCCTGCGCGCCAGGGAAGCGGGCCACTCCCCTGTCTGCCAAGAGCGCCCAGATATGTTGCCGTATGGCATCTTTTGTTGTCATTAAGAAGATCTCCTATTGGCGCGAGCCATGAGACCGTATAGCTTCATTCGACACGAGTACGCAACACTCTCAATCAAGCTTTTTACACAAAGACTCTGTCCTTGATACCATAAGGGAGCAGTTCCGATGGAAGTCTTTGCCAAACAAGGGTTTGACTGGGAACGAAATCCAATTGTAAAATCACCTCGTATGGACGAATTCATCGTGGTCTATGTTACAGTAGGTTCATCAAAGGTGGGAGGCCGAATGGCCCGTGCGCTAGTAGAGGAACGACTGGCCGCCTGTGTTAACCGCGTACGATCGGTTCAATCGGTGTATCGCTGGCAGGGTCAGGTGGAGGAAAGTGAGGAAGAACTCCTTATCATCAAGACAAAGAGAAAACGATTTGAGTCCCTTAAGAAAAGAGTTCAAGAACTCCATAATTATTCGGTTCCCGAAATTATAGCGCTACCCATTTTGGAAGGAAATAAGGACTATCTCGAGTGGTTGGAAGAGCAGCTTCACCAATAGCAGGGGCCTGGGGTGCTGGGCCGGCTATTTTAAACTATGATTCGCCATCGATGCAGACAGTAAAAGAGATATCCTCCGGCGGTATTGTCTACCGCAAACATCTAGGAGTTACAGAGGTTGCATTGATCCGTGTCCGCAACCGGTGGTGCCTGCCAAAGGGACATGTAGAAGAGGGGGAAGGGGTGGAGGAGACGGCGCTGAGGGAAGTTCGTGAGGAGACGGGGCTAGAGGGGAGGGTGGTCACAAAGCTCGGAGATATTACCTATTGGTATACGAACAAAGCCAAATCGGGGGAGACCATCAGGATCTTCAAGCGCGTCTATTTCTTCTTGATACGTTATCTCCGGGGAGATGTGCGCCGGCATGACGAGGAGGTGGAAGACGCCTGTTGGTGGCCCATTGGGCAGGCCGTCAAAAAACTATCCTATCCAACGGAGCTGGAAACGATGCGTAAAGCGGTGTTTCTTCTCAGAGGCAAAGATGAATGAGGCTAGAGCGGTTCTACATCGCTCTGCTCACGGTTGAATAGAATAACTGTGACTAGCGGACCCGCGAACTCGGCTGTTTGTTAACTGACAACGTTTATTTCGCCTTGACGGGACTGCAGGTTAATAAATTTGTCGGAGAACTCATGACAATAAAAACCAGTTAAACAAATGGAATACAGTCTTTTCCTCGATTATAACTTTATGTTTTAGAATCTCCTAAGTTTTTTGCATCCCGTAAAAGTTGAAGGAGTAGGGCAGCATGGCGGATGATCTTTTCAAAGGAATGACCTCTTCGATCCCTTATGAGATCGCGATGGTCAGGCCTCTCAGGCAGACCACTCTGCGGGAACGGCTGGAAGCTCTGGAGAGCGCATACTATAACACGGAGCTTATTCCCCAGGAATTGGTCTATGTGGACCTCAAAACCGATAGCGGGGTCAGCTCCCTCAGTGTTCCCCAGCTCGCGGCCATGATGGGGCAAGGCGCTCTGGAGAGTGGTATAGAAATGGCAGCGGAAGGAAGTGCCGCGCTCACCTCTCTGTCCAACAGGTTCCGAGAGATATTTGGTTTCCCCTACATGCTTCCCTGCACGCAGGGGAGGGCTGCGGAACGCATCTGGGTTAAGATGCATGTCAAGAAAGACTCTGTAGTCCCGGGCAATATGCTCTTTCCCTCCACTCGCTTTCACATTGAGTCCAACGGCGCCAGGGTCATTGATGTTATCTGTCACGAGGCCCACAATCTCTCATCTGAAGCCCCCTTTAAAGGAAATATGGATATCGAAAAGTTGGAGAATGTTCTCCAGCAAAAAGGCCGAGAGAAAGTCGCATGTATTTATGTCGAGCTTTGCGTAAACTCTTGCGGAGGACATCCCGTATCAATCGGGAACCTGAAACAAGTAAAATCTCTTGCGGAATCTCATCGAGTTCCACTATTTCTTGACGCGTGCAGAATCCTGGAGAACAGCTATCTCGTGCAGCAAAGAGAGCAGGGATACCGAGGATGTTCCATTCCAGGCATCGTGAAAGAAACATGTTCGTTGGCAGATGGTTGTACCATGAGCGCTCTCAAGGACTTTTTAGTACCGATGGGCGGCTTCATCGGTATCCGGGATAGGGAGAACTACCAGAAAGCCTTCGCCCTCTGTTTCCTTGACGGCGCACAGCTACCCGGCGCATGTTTAGAAAGCACAAGCACCGCCCTCAACGAAATCTTTGCTTCTCCCCATTATGTTTCGAGTCGGGTCGAACAGGTGAATTATCTCTGGCACAAGTTGAAGGGAAGCCTCCCTATCCTTTCTCCACCCGGGGGTCATGCGGTTTTTATCGATGTCAAAAGCTTTCTTCCTCGGCTCTCTTCGGAGCACCATCCGGCCGAGGCCTTGGCTGCTTTTGTCTATTACGTCTCTGGGATTCGGCTCGTTAAAGGACCACCCCTCGCGCAGAGTCAGGTCGCCCGGGGAACGGAACTCCTACGGCTCGCCATCCCGGCTCGGAGGTATCTGCAGGGCCATATGGATGACGTGGCCGAAGCCGTTCATTATGCTTATTCCAAAAGGGACGAGATCAGAGGACTGAAATCAATGCAAAAGGCTGGAAGGTCCAAATACGATCCTTCTCTTTTCACCCCGGTGGAATCATGACAATCATCGGTGCGAGTTCAGACACAGGCCCATGCCATCTCGGTGCTTTATTTTTCCAGCGCGTTAAGGAGTTGGGAGAACGCACCTGCATTAAATTCCAGCGGCATGGTAGAGTCGAAGAGATCTCGTGGAAGGACTTTGGGTCCATGGTACGTGAGGTCATCCTTGGCCTTTACTCCTTGGGGCTCCGAAAAGGCGACAGGGTCGGTATCCTGTCCGAGAATAGGGTCGAAAGGCTCTGCGCAGATGCCGCAACACAGGCCGGCGGATTTCCGAATGTAGTGGTTTCTCCCAGCCTTTCGGATTCCATGATCCTGAGACTTTTTACTCACTCCGGGGCTCGGGCGGTTTTTATGGAACATGGGACGGCTCTGGGTAGGGTCTTGAATCTCAAAGGGCAGCTACCGGCTCTCGACCATATGATCGTTATGGACCCGATAAAATCACCTCCTGCAGGCAGCCTTGATTTTGAGCGCCTCCGGTTGCGGGGAAGGAAAATGGACGCTAACCGGCTCGGGACAATTCTCGAATCGGTTCATCCGGATGAGCTCGCGGCAATCATTTATACGTCAGGTTCTACCGGTGAGCCTAAAGGGGTGATGCGGACCCACCGGAATCTTTTGTCCAATATCCAGGGTGGAACGGAGATCTTGCCCGGCAAACCGGATGCGCTTTCCCTCATAGCCTTAAGCCTGAACCACTTTTTCGGAAGATTTAGTTTTCTCAAGAGCATGGCGAGTGGTAGGACGACCGCTATCGTGGACGCGACCGATCGGCAATTAGACCTTGGAACTATCCAGGTCTTCTCTCCTACGGCCATGAGTTTGGTTCCCAGGATCATGGCGATCATTTGGTCGGCAATCCTTGCCGATGGAGACAATCAACACCTGTGGGAGGTAACTGAGCGGCTTGATCAGGTCAGGGCGGAACACGGTTCTCTGAGTGCGGAAGAAAACCAGCAGTATGAAGCGGCAAAGGGTTCTCTCGGGCGGGGGGTGAGAAAAGCGCTGGGTGGTCGGATAAAATATATCTCCTATGGAGGGGCGGCGATGGCACCCAGAATTTTGCGTTTTTTTCGAGTCATCGGTGTTCCTCTCCTTGGTGCTTATGGTTCAACGGAGTGCGGTGGGGTAACTTTGAGCGGGCTTGACGAGTGTAAACCCGGGAATTTGGGAAAGCCGTTCCCCAATGTGGAAGTGCGCATGGCAGACGACGGAGAGGTTCTGGTCCGAGGCCCGGCAGTAACCCCGGGTTACTACGGCAACCCTGAAGCAACACGGGAGGTTCTGGGCCCTGATGGCTGGTTCCATTCGGGTGATCTAGGGAGCCTGGATGCGGACGGCTCTTTACGGATTATCGGGAGGAAAAACGACATCTTCAACTGCTCTGAGGGATCCAATATCTATCCGGGTTACATCGAGCTCCTCCTGGAAAATGACCCGGTGATTCGACAGGCAATTCTCGTAGGAGACGGTCGTCCGTTCATTGCTGCTCTATTGGTTCCGGATCGGGGAAAGATAGCGGCAGAGCTCAAAAAGGCAGAGGTGAGTTTGACCGACGGTGAAATTGAAACCGTTCTTTGGCTCAGGGTAGAGAAGATTAACGCGCGACTTGAGCATTATGAAAAAGTCCGGAAGATCGCGGTGCTAAAGAGAGACTTTCCCGAGGAAGTAAGATCAGTGACTGCCTTTCAAAAACTTAAGATAGACCGGAAGCAGGTCGAAAAATTTTACGGGAAAGAAATCAGGGTGTTTTATCCGTGCGCGTCGGTTAGGAGTGGCACTTGAGCGATTTGGCGTTGATTACTGGAGGAGCAAACGGCATTGGCCGGGCCGTAGCGTTACGGATGGCTGCTGGCGGTATCACCGTGGTTATTGCGGATTATGATGATGAAGCGGCGAAGAAGGTCCGCGGGGAAATCACTGATGCCGGAGGAGAGGCAGAGGCAGTCGGGGTCAATGTAACCCTGGCATCTGAAGTAAAGACAGCGGTCGCGGACGTGCTGGAGCGACGTAGTCGAATTGATATTCTGGCAAACATTGCAGGGGGAACGATCTACCGCAAACCCATCGAGGATCTGAGCTGGGCTGAGTGGAAGGAAGTTATCGACATTAACCTAAAAGGCACGTTTCTTTTTTGCCGCGAGGTTGCTCCCGTCATGCAGCGGCAACGGGCCGGACGCATCATTAACACCTCATCTAATTACGGGGTTACTGGCTCGGCCCTGCGAACTCCGTATTCTGCGGCGAAGGCGGGGGTCATTGCGTTCAGTAAATCGTTAGCGTTGGAGATGGCCACGTATGGAGTTTTGGTAAACGTTGTGGCGCCGGGTCCCACCGATACTCCGCGAGTCTTGGGGCACTCGACGCCTGAGGTACGGAAGCTGAGAGCAAACGAGATTCCTCTCGGCCGCACGGGTAGGCCCGAAGACCTTGCCGAGGCTTTCTACTACCTCACCACACCGGAGAGTTCGTGGATCACCGGGCAGACCTTTCATGTCAACGGAGGCCTCGTGATGCCATGAGATTTAAAGGGAAAGTGGCCGTTGTGACCGGCGCCGCCCAGGGGATCGGCCGTGCTATTGCTCTCGGATTAGGGCGCGAGGGAGCGAAGGTAGTGGTTGCCGACCTGCAAGGTGTTAGGGCCATGAGAGTTGCCGAGGAGATTCGAGCTTTGGGCACGCAGAGCTGCTCGGTAGCTGTTGATGTCTCCGACGAGCGGACTGTTGAGGCTCTCGCCGAGCGGACCTTGAGAGGGTTTGGCCGTGCCGATATCCTGGTGAATGACGCAGGATTTTACCCCCGCTCGACGGTGACGGAGTTAAAAGAGGAAGACTGGGACCGTGTCATTGAAGTAAACCTGGGAGGACACTTTCTCTGTTCCCGGGCCTTCGTTCCGGCGATGCGAGAGCAAAAGAGTGGCCGGATCATCAGCATCGCCTCTGCCATCGCCCACTATGGGGCGAAAAGCGGAGCCCATTATGCGGCATCGAAGGCGGGGATTATCGGCTTCGTTAAATCCCTGGCGAGAGAAACGGCGGTGGACGGTATCACGGTGAACGCCATCTGTCCAGGCATCACCGACACCATACTGCCCCGCGCCCATTTACATGGAGAAGATCTTACAGAAAGGCTTCGCTCCAACCCCCTCGGTCATGTCCTTCAGGCCAATGATCTGGTGGGGCCGGTACTGTTTCTTGCCAGCGATGCCGCCTCGTATATTACCGGACAAGTTGTCGACGTGAACAGCGGCAGCTATATGCTATAAAGAAATCCGTTCACTGAGGAGGCAGGTGACGCCAGAGGGCCGGAGTTGGGGGGCCCGAATTCCAAACGTTGTTGTTTTCTGCGCCCGATGATTGCTAGGTTCCATTTACCTCCCGCTCCTCAGAGAAGCCATGTGAGCCGTAGCTAGACAACGGACCATTGCAGATCACCCTTAGCCACCAGCCATTGCAGTGGTCGTCAAAAGAACGTGAAGGGACTGCTGGCTGTCAATCTCAGTATCGAGTCCGTTGGTGTAGAAGATATTGGTCCCGTCCAACAGGATAATTGCGTTGGCGATTAAGGTCCCTTCGACAGTAAAGAGGACGTCACGCAAGGCTTCCCCGTGCTTTTTACACAGGGAATCCAACAGATCTCGTACAGTTGCCCCTGCCGGCAACGTCACCGTCTCTTCCGCATCATTTACGATATTACGCACGAGGCCAAAATACAGGACCTGGATAGTCATACGGTCGTCGGTGAGGGGGGCTTTATTGGCTGTCGCCATGGTCGTAGTCCGTTAGGCACGCCTTAAAAAAGCGGAGCGTACACTTCAACCTCCGTGGCAACGTCCGCTTCTTCGTCTAGCATTTCGTCATCCTGACCCTGACACAAGAATCCAGCGCAGCGGACAGTGAATCGATCCTCTCGAGTGAATGTGGGAGGAAGGTATTGAAATGGACCCCTTTGCCTTGGGAGAGTGCCAGCCCTTTGCTTTTCCTGCCGAAGCATCCAGCGATACCGATAACCTCCCGGTGAATGCACTTGCTTACAAGGACCTGTCCTTCGGCCTGATATCCTTCCCCCGACTCCAGCCGGACCCGATCTCCATCTCGGATACCTCTCTTTTGCGCCGTGTCTGCGTTGACCAGAACAGAGTAGGCATCAGGATTTTTCTCGCTCAGCTCGGCGAGAAGGCCGTTGTGAGAAGTATAGCTCAACGAGTGGAAGGGTAATTTGAAGTTCACGACAAAAAGATCGTACTCCGCCTGTGAGGTAGAATAGTCCGGGCAGGGCTTCCAGTCTACCAGCGGCTGGTAGTCGTCTGTGTCCCATTCGATTCCCAAGCCTGCAGCCACTTTCCTTATTTCTTCCCCTGCGTCGAGAAAGTATTCGAGGTAAATAGGGATTCTGGGTGTGAGAAATATCCGCGGGTACGCTTCCTTGACTGTTTTCCGCCCGCTAATGATGAAGCCATTATGCTTGAACCAATCGACCCCCTTCTCAGGACCAAACCAGGATTTCTGCCAGCGGTCGGCCAACTCGTTCCAGCTATATTTCTCCGTTGGTTTGTAAGCAAAAGGTTCCTTGAGATCGAGAGTTCCATTTAGCAGCATGTAGGTATCATCCAAGAATCCCAGCCGGTCCGCCAGATCAAACAAGACCTCTACCCAAAGCCGGGCTTGGCTACGAGGAGAAACCACAGGCTGCCGCACCATCCAGTACCAGGATCCTTCTCCTGCCCCCATAAACTCTGTGGGCTCATTGGGAAACGCGTCGAGCCGCTCCAGGTAGTGGGCGTCGGGCAGCAAAAGATCTGCAAACATCGCAGTTTCGTTCAGTTCACACGCAAAGGCCACCACAAACGGGAACTTTTTGAGCGCCTCAGCCATAACGTCCGGGTTAGCGCAGGTCATAAGGGGATTACAGCGGGCGACCATCAGCATCTCGGGGAAATAGGAGAGCTTGAACTTCTCCGGATCCAGAAGCGCTTCAGTAAAGAAGGTCGTACCGTATGGGGCCACAGGGCACAATTCAAGTAGATCGAACCGCTCCGGTGGTCTTACCTTGGTTGCGGGATAGGGTGGTTTGCGCCGCCTGGCATAGCCCTGCGGGATGATCAATCCATCTGCAGAGGCGACCGGAGACCAATGAAGGGGTTGGCTTTCAGATAAAGGGTTGCTCCCGAGATGCCCTCCTGGGACATCGATCGCTCCGACGATGACGTTCAGGAACTGAATGGCAAGGCCGTTCAGCATCGCGTGTTTATGTGCAATGGCCCCTCTGTACCAGCTCGCAGCAGCTGGCCGTAGTGGCAGCTTCTGGCCGTCAATGGTTACTGTGCTACCGATCTGGGCTGCGCGGCCAAACTCATTGGCTATACGACGAATCGTTTCTGCCGGTATGGTTGTAATGGGCGAGACGCTCTCCGGGGTATATCTTTTCACATGCTCCTTGAGCAGTGTGAAGGCTGTGGGGATAGGCTCCCCACTGACGGCGTACCTACCTTCGAGGGCCATGTGGGAAATTTCAGGATCGTCGAACGTAACTGCCTGTTCTCTGGAGAGATCCCATACGAGAGGTTTTCCGGTTTCCGAATGGCGCAAGTAATGCCCGTCCGACCGAATCAGATATGGCCCATTTGTGAACTTACCCAAGAATTCCCTATCGTAAATTTCCTCTTCGTTAAGGAGAACGTTGATCATGGCCAAAGCAAGAGCCGCATCAGTCCCGGGACGAATGGGAATCCATTCATGGGCCTTCGATCCGGCATTGATGCCCACCGGATCCACAACGATCAGCTTCATTCCGCTCATACGGCCGTCGGCCATTTTGGCAGCTAGATCCATGGGGAGGTGGTTCACCACCGATCCATTTTGCGTACCAAATAGCATCAGATACCGGCAGCGGCGGATATCCGGCTCACCAAACCATGTCCCGTGGGTAAGGTAGGTCACAGGGTGAAA
>JBHHYU010000013.1:0-55072 GCA_046757725.1 Binatia bacterium | reverse complement strand
GAGCGCTAGAATCGCACTCTAGAGGTCGTGGGTTCGATCCCCATCGGCTCCACCAATCTTTTTTATATACTTAGACAGCACCAGCCATTCTCCCATTTTCGCTGGTGCTAGTTCTGCTGCCACCTGCTTGATTGGCCCAACACAGTTTGTTCACGGCTTGCAGGGTATATGTAGGGAAAAGGTCCTTAAAGAAAGAGCATATCCCTTCTCTTTCCTAGCTTCTCTGAAAAAAATTACTTTGATATTAGAGGATCGAATTTTTAAAGAGGTGCGGGATATGGCACGACATAAGAATCGCGAGCAGCGTCAGAGGTTCAAAGGGATTGAGGTAGAAATCAAGAAACCATAGACGTGACCCAAAGCGTTACAAAGCGTTGTTTACTGGGAATGGCCGAGGAAACCATGGCACAGCGAAACTGGCATTTCGCTGTGTAGGTTTCCAGCCCATTTAATTCTCTTGACGCCTGCTTGGGATTTCCAATAAAGTTTGGCTTGTCTTCGGGTCAACGCCGGGGACGGAATTTTGCTATAGGAGGCACAAATGTCCGACCAAGCGCTTCGAGGGAGTTGCCTTTGTAAAGCGGTCCGCTACGAAATAAGACCTCCCTTTCTCAGGTTCCGCCACTGCTATTGCTCCCGCTGCCGGAAGGCCACGGGTGGCGTGCGAGCAACGAACATTGTGGTGGTCACCGATCAGTTTCGCTGGATATCGGGGGAGGAGTTGATCTCGCGTTATGATCTTCCTGAGGCGAAAAGCTTCGCGCAGCAGATATGCACGCGCTGCAACTGCCCCGTGCCGCATAAGTCGCGTGACGGCCAGCGCTTCATTGTTCCCGCGGGCACTTTAGATGATGTGCCATCGGCGAAACCATCGGAGCACGGACAGTGGAGCAGCCGGGTGCATTGGGCCGAGATCGACGAATCCCATCTGCCGTGCACGGATTGAGGCAGAGTGGGTTTGACGTAGAATCGCACAGCCACGTCTCAGCAAGGTGACAACTTCTCTGCCTGGCGCCTGAAACCTTGCGCACTAAAGACAAGAATGGAAGGAGGGTACACTATGCAGACACCGGCCTTATCGTTAACGTTCTTTTCCCTTTTTTCTCTGCTCTATGCTTCCACTGTTCCTGCTCGTGCAGGTGATCTGTCCACAGCGGAGGTTTGGAAAACCGAGAGCTTCGCAACAAAGGCTCAAACAATCAAGGAAGGCAACTGGGAGAAAGTCACTACCCGCGACCTGGCTATCGTGGCACTTGCTGACATCGGACATGCAACAGACCGACTAGAGCAACGTTTCAACCGGCAGACTGAACGTTTCTATACCATCGCCTATGTTGGAGCTCTGGGCTTAGGTGTTTATCTGCTTTTACAACTCATTATGACTTTCGTCATTATTATCAGATTAGGCCGATTAACAGCCCGCGGAGGTGTCGGAGGTCCGGGCCTACCTGGCGAGAAGTTCAGAATATGAGAACGTGTGGGTTGGCGGGGAGCTTATCGTCTCCAGGCCGCCGTAAAGCAGCGCTCTGTCAAAACCCGTGATCGAAACGGGCCTCATCACCGGGACTGAGTTCACAGAGAAGCTCTCCGTGCAAAGAATGGCGCTTAAGGCACGATAACAAGACACCAGCGATGAACAGGAACGAGAAGGCATTTATCCAGCGTAGCCGGGTGGCGCACTTGGCGACTGCCGATGAGAAAGGCCGACCGCTCGTTGTACCCTTCTGCTACGTCCTTGATGGCCAAGCGGAAGTGCTCTATTCCCCTATTGATGAAAAACCCAAGAAGACTTCTTCCCTGCTCTTAAAAAGGATACAAAATATCCGCGCAAACCCCCATGTCTCCGTTGTCGTGGATAGATACGATGACGATTGGAGACGGCTCGCCTACATGTTGATCACGGGAAGGGCAAGCGTACTGTCCAAAGGACGGAAACACCAGAGGGCTGTGCTTCTTCTACGGAGGAAATATCCGCAGTACCGCCAGATGGCCATCGATAAGCGACCCATCATTTTGATCACTCCGGTCCGTTTGAAAAGCTGGGGGGCCCTGTAGCCCTTTTTTACCGAGGTGCGGGGAGTGTATCGTCATAGTTACCGTCAGAGAGAAGTTGCCGATCATCCGGTGATCGTCCGAGCACGGACAGTCAGGCCTATCTTCGAATCAACATCTGTCCGGTGCTATGAGTTGTGTTTGTCCGACCACAGCGTGTTCACCGGTCCTGCCATTCTAAGCCTGAAGTCAAACCTACCTCTAAGATCGTATCAAACAAACTTTATGGATAAGTTAGAGAAGCAGGTTCGAAAAAAAGTTTGTGGGGGTCCGGTTTCTGAAAGAGCTTGAACGATCCGGCGATTTCGAATAACTGTATTTCTAATGGTAATCATCTGATTTCTGTTACGTTAGGAGGTACGTAGGCATGCCCGGTCAAATCGGAAGCAGAATCATCGACGGCGATGGTCATATCATAGAGGACAGCGTGGAGATCATAGCCCACATGTCTTCCCCTTATCGGGAGATCGCGCAACGAAAAGGTATCGTCTTCCCGCCTCTGGATCATCTGCACGCCGGGCGGGCAGTGGAGACACCACCCCAGAGAGATGGGCGACCCGTTGTCGGGCCTGAGGGCTGGCTTGCTTTTCTCGACGACGTCGGCATCGAGTGGACCGTACTCTATCCGACTCGAGCCCTTGCTTACGGAAAGATCGTCAGCCTCGACTATGCGGTGGAAGTCGCTCATGCTTACAACGATTGGCTCTACCACACCTACTTAAAGTTCAGCCCTCGCTTCAAGGGAATGGCCCTCATTCCGATGCAGGACCCGGAGGAAGCCGCCAAGGAGCTGCGCCGGGCCGTAACCAAACTGGGAATGCTCGGTGCCATGATGCCCTCGAACGGCCTTCCGACACCCGTGGGTTCCAAGATGTACTGGCCGGTTTACGCCGTGGCAGACCAGTTGGGATGTTGTTTAGCCGTCCATGGCGGGGCCCACGACCGCTTTGGCATGGACCATATGAACATGTACGTCCCCGTGCACGCCCTGGGCCATCCGTGGGGCCTCACCATCAACTGTGGGAGCATTGTCTATAACGGTATCTTCGATCGTTTCCCGCGCATCCGCATCGCATTTCTGGAGGGTGGGGTTGCGTGGCTACTGTTGTGTCTTGAGCGGTTTCACGCGTCTCATGAAACTCACTTTCAGTATATCCCTCCGAGTGATTTCGGAGTACGGGAGGGCGAAGAACCGAGCAAATACATCATCAAGCAGATTAAAGAGGGTCGCTTCTTTCTCGGCTGTGAGACGGAGGAGCTCACCATGCCCTTCGCTATCAAAGTCGTGGGCAATGAGCCCTTTATCTACTCTTCCGACTTCCCCCACGAAGTCACCAATGAGAGTTGTAAAGATGATATCGAAAAGCTGTTGGCGAGCGGAGAAATAACCCACGAGGATAAGGAAGCCATTCTCTACCGCAATGCCGAGCGCTTTTACAGGCTGCCGCTATAAAGGGAGGAATACCGATGAAGGACTGTCGCGCCGCCGTTATAACCGCCCATAACAAACCTGTCGAGATACAGCGGGTTCCCATTCCAGAGCTGGAGCCAGGTGCTTTGCTGGTGCGGATTGAAGCCTCGACGCTTTGCGGAACCGACGTTCACCGATGGCATGGTCCTCTGGCTAAGGGTGACAGCCTGCCGATCATCACGGGCCATGAGCCTTGCGGCTTCATCGAAACCATCCGAGGGGAACGTACCGATATTCTGGGGAACCCGGTCAAGCCGGGCGACCGCATTGTGTGGAGCTACGTCAGCTGCGGTCACTGCTACTATTGTAACGTCGCCCTCCAGCCGTGCATCTGTCCCGAGCGTGCTTCCTGGGGCCACAACCGGAGCGATCACCACCCCTACCTCCTAGGTAGCTGTGCCGAGTACATGTACGTACCCGCTGCCTGTCAAATTATCAAAGTGCCCGAGGAGGTTTCCTCCGGCTCTGCGGCAGCATCCGCTTGCGCGTACCGGACGGTGATGCATGGCTTTGACCGGCTGGGGGCCATCAAGAGCCATGAGACCGTGCTCATCCAGGGTAGCGGGCCGTTGGGCAACTTCGCTGCTGCGGTGGCAAGGGACCACGGCGCCAAACAGGTGCTGGTCATCGGTGCCCCCGCCACACGATTGGAAGTAGCAAAGCGTATGGGTGCGGACGCCGTGCTGAATTTGGAAGAGGCCACTGATCCGGCAGACCGTCGAAAATGGGTGCGCCACCTTACCGAAGGGCGTGGCGCCGACGTGGTGATTCAGGTGGCCAACAGCCAGGCGGTTCCTGAGGGGCTCACGTTGTTGCGCGGTGGCGGCCGATTCGTGAACATTGGCGTAGGAGGAAAGGCCGAGCTTTCCGTGAACCTTTTCCCGCAGGAGATGACCTTTCACACCATCAGGTCTGCGGAACCGCGCCACTGGTTGCAAGCCATAGATTTCCTGGCCTCCCGCAAAAACACCTTCCCATTCGAGGAGATGATCACCGCCAGCTATCCCTTGGAACAGGTAAATGAGGCGCTGCAGGCTATGGCGAGCTACCAGGTGGTAAAGGCGGTTATTAGCTTTCACTAGCCCCCACCAAAATGAGGTGCGCAGGGTAAAACCTGAGGGGGCATCTGACGTCTCCGTTGCGCGGTAGACCACGTACGACTGAGATCTTGGCTTGTTGTATTTGCTACTATTTTAAGCGGAGGAGCTATAGGACCCCGTATGACACGAATGATCGTGATGGGAACGGGACCGATCGGGGGCATTATCGGCGGGCGTCTCGCGCGTGCCGGCCACGATATTACCTTTGTCGACGTTGACAAAGAACATATCGTCGCCATCCGCGAGAATGGATTGCAAGTGGATGTGCCTGATAGACCCTTTAATGTGAAGATCCCGATCATTTTCCCGGAGCACATCCAGGGAACCTTTGATATCGCCTTTATCGCCGTCCGTTCGAACTTTACCGTTGAAACGCTCGAAACCGTAACGCCGCACCTCAGCGACAACGGCTTGCTGGTTTCCCTACAAAACGGTATCAACCCTCCCCTTCTGGAACAAAAGGTCGGGCCTGATCGTACAGTAGGAGTAGCGATCCGCATGGGTAGTCGACGCACCGCTCCAGGTCACCTGTACACTGCCAGCCGCGGCCATCTCTATGTCGGCCATATCCATGGGAAGACTACCCCACAATTAAAAAAGCTACATGAGGTGTTAGACACGGTAATCCCGAGTGAGATTTCCGATAACATCCTCGGCGTCCTCTGGAGCAAACTCACCTATACCTGCCTCGGCTACTTTGGGTCCCTGGCGGACGCAGCGCTGGCGACTAGTTGCACCACTGAGAAGAACCGGCGTGTGCTGGTTGAATTTTTCGGAGAAGTCGTCGCCGTGGGCCAAGCCGTGGGCGCTCGCTTCATACCTCTGGCGGAATACAACCCGCCGGATCTGCACCCAAGCCATCCTTTCGAGAAACGGCTAGCCATCCTCAACAAAATGGCCAAGTCATGGAATGTTGATGACCGCAAGGGGCCCCTGCGCCAGATGCAGCGGGGTGTGGTAACTGAGGTGGACTACACTTTGGCGCACGTGGTCTCTGAAGGCACCAAACTCAATATTCCAACGCCCCTATGCCGGAAAGTCTTGGATATGATACACGAACTGGAGGCAGGCAAACGACGGTTCGGCCGGCAAAACTACGCTGAGTTGGAAGCGACCCGGACCATCAAGCAATGACCCGAGGGCGTGATTTTGATTTACCGATCACGTCACGGATGCAAGCGGAAACATATGGGACAAGGTGGCTACAAAATTTCAACGAGAACGAGCTAGTGACAATTAAAAACTCCCTACTTGTTTGCCTGGCCAACTCACCGGTTCGAACCTGTGCGCCGGGTCACCGGGAAGAGTTAGAGAGGTAAAAGTATGGTTATCGATTTTCAGCATCATTTCATACCGGTAGATCTGGCAAAAAAGCGGGGGGTTTACTCAAAAAAAACAACCTTTTTGCAAGAAGGCGGCCTATCGGCAATCACCATGCACCCAAAGCTCTATGATCTAGACCTTCAGCTCAGAGACATGGACGAAGCGGGGGTAGATGTCTCCGTCCTCTCTTGCCTCTTGGGATGGGACGCATCTCTGGAAGAGTGCCGGTACATCAACGAAAACCTTTGCGAGGTTCAGAAAAAGTACCCGGGTCGCTTTGTTGGATTGGCTCAAGCTCCTGTGCTGGAAGGGAAAGAGGCACTTCAGGAGCTGGACAGAGCAATTCACAGTCTGGGTCTAGGCGGTGTTACGATCACTTCTCAGATCAAAGGTGTCTCTCTGGATAATCCCAAGCTTTACGACTTTTATGAAAAGGTCTGTGAACTCGATGTGCCCGTTTTCGTTCATCCTGCGCTGGTCCCGACGGGTTACGAATCTCTCAACGATTACGATCTCCCGCGTATCTTGGGCCGGGAAGTAGATCTCTCCGTTGCAACGACGAGAATCATCGCTGGAGGCGTGCTGGACCGCTTTCCGAATGTTAAGTTGGTGATCGCCCACTTTGGCGGGGGCATCTCAGCTATTAAGGACAGGCTTTCGGTAAAAGGCTATCGCTTTGGCACTCTCAAACGCCCGTTTGACGAATATTTTGATATGCTCTATTTTGACCTTGCAGGATTCGAAGGTGGCCTCGCTGCTTTACGATGCGCCCTGCTTGGCATTCGACCCGAACGTTTGGTTTTCGCAAGCGACTATCCCCAAGACTTCACCGGCGTGAATACGGACACCGGCAAGGGAATGCAGGCGTTGAAAGATTACATCGAAACGGTGAGGCACTTGGAATTCAAAAAAGAAATTAAAGAGGCGATCTTAGGTGGCACCGCAGCAAGTCTCCTGACACTTCCGTAGACTGGGACCTTTCCAGGGTCAGGTAACCGGAACTTGAGTTTAAGGCGAGCTCTCATTTCAACATTTCGAGCATTCTCGAAACACGGGTTATATGTCCAGGGCAACGATCGTAGCGGCGGGAGCAAACGAGAACCAGTCTAAACCAGCAGGTCAAGCTACTAGTCGACGATTTGAGGAGGATAAAGACCCCCGACCCGCTTTCGGCGCTCCAAGTCTATTTCCGAATCAGTTGGCAAACGTTCTCCAGTTTGCATAGATGTTCGCGACATCGTATGTTGCACAGGTTCAGATTTTGTTACGAGGTTAACTCATGACTACGGCACCAAACGCCTTTATACCTATTCCCGATGAAATAAAAACGACAGCTGCCGCCGCTTTATTTGTGGAAAACGTCAGTCTGCACGATATCCCTGCAGAGGCCATTCGGATCGGAACGCGATGCTTGCTGGACGGTCTTGGCCTTTACGTCGCAGGATCGGAAGAACATTCAGTGCAGCTCCTTATTGAGGAAGCGGAGCAGATGGGTGGGCGGCTGGATGCGCTCCTGTTGGGGCGTGGGGATAGAAAAGTCCCAGCTCCCATGGCGGCTCGTGTGCTCGGAACCGCAGGTCACGCCCATGATTGGGACGATACTCAGGTCAGCCTCGACCCAGCCCATGTCTATGGGCTATTAACCCATCCAACGATTCCCTCGTTGACCAGTGCACTGGTCATGACCCAGAAAATCGGTGCTGTCGATGGTAAGACTTTCATGCTCGCTTTTCTCACAGGCTTTGAAGTGGAATGTAAAATCTCCGAGTGGATGTTTCCGCAGCATTACATGAAGGGAATGCACTCGAGTGGCACGGTGGGAACTTTCGGTGCGTTTGCGGCAGCAGCCAAACTTCTGCACCTCAAGGGGGACAACCTTCACAGAGGCTTCGGGATTGCAGCCAGCTTTGCTGCAGGCATCCGATGTAATTTTGGAACGATGACCAAGCCATTACATGTTGGCCGGGCTGCGGAAAACGGAGTCACGGCGGCGCTTCTTGCCTCACGAGGGTTCACCGCAGATCTGAATGCCCTAGATGGCCCCTGGGGTTTCTTCGCCGTGCAGGGCGGAGGTGTCAGTGTCGAAAAAATTTCACAGGGCTTCGGCAATACATGGAGCATCGTCGAGCCAGGGGTGTCAATTAAACCCTATCCATGCGGCGTGCTGACTCACCCAACATTAGACTTAATGCGGCAACTCATAACCGAGCATGACGTGAAGCCTGAGGACATTGAAGCGATTAAGGTTTATGCGGGCACAAACATTTTAAAACCTATCCGCTATCCCATCGCTGCAAATCACCTTCAAGCGAAATTTTCGCTTCCGGCGGCCCTTGCCATGATTGCCCTCGCTCGCAAGGCCGGAAAACGTGAGTTCTCCGACGAGTTCGTCGGCTCTAATGCCATGCAAGCCATGCAGCGGCGAATCTCGACTCATATCGATCCCGACATCGAGAAACTGGGTTTTGATAAAATGCGTTCACGCATGGCTATTCGACTGAAAGGTGGGCGTACTATCTCGGGCCGGGCGGATGAGCGCTACCGCGGTGGGCCGGAAAACCCGCTTAGCGATGCAGAACTGGAGGCCAAGGTACGTTCTTGCTGTGAAGGCGTCTTGGATGCTAAAAGACAATCAACTCTAATCGAGAACGCCTGGGCGGTTGCTGATTCAAAAGATGCCGGCAAGCTAATGGAGCTCGTTAATTAGATGGGGGGGGCGAGTCCGATACCCCGGCTTCCTAACTTTTCGCCTGCCAACTGGTTTTCCATTGAGTTAGACTCAAACTGCGATTCGAACCCGCAGGAAAGGAGAAGAAAATGGCGACAGCGAATAACGTCGACGTTGACGAGGTTCAATTTTTCGATGTTGGTAAAACGATTAACACGAGAGATGAACTCAGCGGTCGCGTTGAAATGGCGAGGTCGCCCAATAGTTTCATTGGTCTTTTTCAAACCAGACCTCGTGGCGGTGAAACTCACATCCACCAGCATCCGGATTCGGATCAGATCCTTTTTATCCTAAAAGGTGAGCTCACCGTGGAAGGGCTGTCAGGAAAGTTTACCTTGAATCCCAATCAGGGCGTTTTAATTCCTGCAGGGGTTCACTATGGGTTTACAAACACGACCCAAGAAGACGTCATCTTTTTGACGATGAGAACGGAGGCAACGGGTGGGCGCCGGGTCGCCTATGTGCCAAACCCCCCGTCGAATGTTCATGTAAAAATCCCAGCCAAAGAAATCTGTGCGAAAGGGATCGGCAGGCACATCTACGTCTACGCAATGAACCGTAGTACCATTGGCATCTCTCCAGTTCTGATGGACGAGTGGAACAAAGCGTCGCTGTTAAGAATGAACTGTCAGTACGAAAAGCAAGACGATTACGTTGTGGCTGAACTTCCGCAAAGACTGGTGCGGTGGTACCAGCTCGAGCAATTGAAGGAATCCGACTATCGCTTGGTGACTGAGGCGGAGAAAATCCGGGTTCGAATGGATATCACACCGCTTGTTCAGAGATAGGCTTTAATTCTTTGGTTTTTCCGGGATTAGTGTGGATAACTAGTCACCACGAAGGATACGAAGAGCACGAAGGAAAACCGATTTGCTCCCGCCAAGACGCCAAGTTCAGAACCGTTTTTTCCTTGGTGCCTTTGCGTCTTTGCGCGAGATATTCTGAGTATTGGTTACGGTCACGCTAGGATTTTTGTCGTAAAAGTCAACGAGGGGATTGGCCAGATTATCCACACAAAAGCCTGAAGAAGCAATTTTTTTAAGCGTGAGTTATTGAGATTTGATATTGCTGGAGGGAAAGGGGAACTTTTGGATAATTCAAAAACAGAAGACAAATCCAAAATCCGGAAATCGACTCAGCGGTGGCAGTCGGATGTCGTCGTCGATCTGATCAAGCAGTATGGTTTCCCGTATATAGCGCTTAATCCCGGTGCGAGTTTCCGCGGGCTGCACGATTCCCTGGTCAATTACGGTGAGAACCAACCGCCGATGCTGCTCTGCAACCACGAAAAGATCGCGGTTCAGATCGCCCATGGGTACGCCAAGGCAAGCGGCAAACCGATGATGGCGATTGTTCATGACGTTGTCGGCCTTTTGCATGCGCCGATGGGTATCTATTACGCCTATATCGACCGTTGTCCCGTATTCGTCGTGGGGGCGACAGGCCCGATGGACGAAAAGTACCGCCGCCCGTTCATCGACTGGATTCATACCGCCTTCGCACAGGGTGACGTGGTACGCAACTTTACCAAATGGGATTACCAACCGGGCAGCGTTTATGGCGTGCCGGATTCTTTTGCACGCGCCTATTCGATCATGATGAGCGAGCCGCAGGGGCCCATCTACATGTGCTACGACTCCGCCATGCAGGAAAGCCCTTTGGACGAGGAGGTCCCCCTTCCCCCGAATTCGGCAGTCAAGGTTCCTTCCCGGATCGCGCCCGAGCCGGAGAGGATCGAACAAGCCGCCGAGTTGCTGATCGGTGCCGACAACCCGCTCCTGCTCACTGAATATGCAGCACGCATGCCCATCGGCTTCGAATCCACCGTGGAACTAGCCGAGACCGTCGGCGCCTCGGTCTTTGATATCAACAAGCGGCTCGGCTTTCCCAACCGCCACCCACTGAGCGTGAGCTTCAACCCGGACGCCTTTAAAGGCGTTGATCTGGTCACCGCACTCGACGTGGTCGACTGGACCCGAGGTTCACAACGGCTTAACACCCGGACGCGAGAGATCACGGTGCTGACCACACCCGACTGCAAATGGATCGACATCGGCTTCGCCGATATCGAGATCAGCAAATGGGCAACGGATTACAACAGGCACCACAACTGGATCCTTCGGGTTCTGGGGGACAGCGCCATTACGATTCCTGCCCTGATCGCGGCCTGCCGCAAGCGTATCGACGGCAATACCGCGCTGACCTCACGCATCGAAAAGCGTAAGCAGGCCATCGGTGAAAGACACACGCGCCAGTGGCAGAAATGGCAGGATCAGGTCCGGGAGCAGTGGGACCAGCGGCCCATGACCGAATCTCGGCTTGCACACGAGGTGTGGCAGGAAATCAAGAATGAGGATTGGGTACTGACCGCTAACACATTGAAAGAATGGGTCCACAAGGTATGGGATTTCGATAAGCCCTACCGCCACGTGGGACGTGAGCTTGGCACCGGCACGCAGATCGGCATCTCCATCGGTGTCGCCCTAGCACACAAGGGAACGGGGCGACTAGTGGTCGATCTTCAACCGGATGGAGATCTGATGTTCGACCTCGGGGCGCTCTGGATGCCGATCAAATACCAGATCCCGATGCTGGTGGTGATGTACAATAACCGCGCCTACTATAATGATTGGGCCCACCAGATACACATGGCCCATCACCGCGGCACCGATCCTGCCCGGGCTTATATTGGTATGGACCTGGAAGCCCCGCCGCCCGATTTCGCTCATATTGCCAATGGGATCGG
This sequence comes from Binatia bacterium, assembly GCA_046757725.1. GTDB lineage: Bacteria > Desulfobacterota > Binatia > UBA9968 > UBA9968 > JBHHYU01. The sequence continues at coordinate 43,652 of JBHHYU010000013.1, read as the reverse complement.
CTGGTATGCCGAGGGCCCCATTGATGACCCCGCCGGTGTCGGCCCCGCGTTACGCCGCGCCATAGAGCAGGTCAAGGCTGGAACACCCGCGCTGGTGGACGTCATCGTCTGGCGAAGAGGCGAGAACTCCTAGAAACGGACAAGAGCTTCTTGTTGGAAACAGGCGGGCCTCAGGGTGCCGCCCAAACATTGAACTAACCTAAGGAGGAGAGCCGGATGAGCAATACATCGAGAGAAGGCAAACGCAGCATCAAGAAATCCGATCGGCGATGGCAATCCGATATCATCGTTGACATGATCAAGCGCTACGGGTTCGAGTACATTTCACTTAACCCCGGCGCCAGCTATCGGGGACTCCACGACTCGCTGGTCAATTACGGTGAGAATAAGCCACCGATGCTACTCTGCCAGCACGAAAAGATCGCCGTACAGATCGCCCACGGCTACGCACGCGTCACGGGTAAGCCCATGATCGCCATCGTACATGACCTCGTTGGACTGCTGCACACGCCTATGGGTGTCTATTACGCCTATCTCGACCGCGCGCCGGTCTTTATCATGGGCGCGACCGGACCGATGGCGGAGCCAAAGCGACGCCCCTTCATCGACTGGATCCATACGGCGAGCGTCCAGGGCGAAGCTCTCCGCAACTTCGTCAAGTGGGATTACCAACCGACCACGGTCGACGGTGTGCCGGGGGCATTCGCGCGGGCTTATTCCGTCATGATGAGCGCCCGCCAGGGACCGATCTATATGTGCTACGACGCCGGCCTCCAGGAAGCCACACTCGATCATGACGTTGAGATGCCGCCGCCGGGTGCGGTAAAGATCCCTGCTGCGCCCGCTCCGGATCCGGTAGCACTCCAGAAGGCTGCCGATACGCTGGCGGCCGCCAGGCGGCCTGTGATCGTTGCTGATTTCGCCGCCCGTCCACCGCACGGCTGGAATCACGTGGTCGAGCTGGCGGAAACGCTGGGTGCTTCGGTGTGGGATGTGGGCTCCCGGCTGAACTTCCCCGGCGATCATCCACTGAACCTGACCATGGACAGCGAGGGTTGCTATAAGGACGCCGATGTCATCCTGACGCTTGACATTGCGGATTTTGAAAGGGCAACCCACGTGCGTGACATTTCGACACGCACTGTAGTCAGCATGGTGCCGAAGGATGCGGTCTGGATTGATATCGGTTTTACCAACATAGAGATTAGCAAGTGGTCGATGGACTACGCGCGGCCCTACTATGCTCATCAGCGCATGACAGCGGACGTGGTAACCGCGGCGCCGCAGCTTACGAAACTCCTCAAAGAGCGGATCGCCAAAACGCGGGGGCTTGCCCAGAAGATCGCCAAGCGCACAGAGGAGATCGGTAAACGCCATGCGGAAATGCGTGCAAAATGGCGCAAGCAGGCCGAGGAGCGCTGGGATGCCAAGCCGATGACCGTACCGCGCCTGGCCCTCGAGGTGTGGGAGGCGATCAAGGGCGAGGACTGGGTGCTCACGGCGGGAGACCTAGGCAGCTGGGGCAGGAAGCTCTGGAACTTTGACCGACCCTATTGCCACGGCGGGCGTGAGCTTGGCACCGGCACGCAGATCGGAACCTCTTTAGGCGTCGCCCTGGCCAATAAAGGAACCGGCCGACTCGTTGTTGACCTTCAGCCGGACGGTGATCTGATGTTCGACGCCGGAGCGCTCTGGATCGCAGCGAAGTACCAGATCCCGATGCTCATCGTGATGTTTAACAACCGCGCGTACTACAACGACTGGAACCACCAGCTCGTCCTGGCCAAGACCCGAGGCACGGACCCGTCCCGCGCCCATATCGGAATGGATCTCTTCGGCCCAGACCCGGACTTCGCGGGGCTCGCGCGTTCCATGGGCTGGCACGGCGAAGGACCCTTCGAGAAGGGGGATGAACTCGGGCCCGCGATCAAACGCGCCATCGAGCAGGTCAAGAAAGGCAGACCTGCACTGGTGGACGCCGTCTGCGATCGTCGCAACCATGGATAACAGTCGAGATAACCCCTCCGGCTTCTTGTGTCGCGGGGGTTTTGTCCCTCTTTTCCGTCATTCCCGAAAAACGACCCTTCCCTTTCTTGAAATCCTTAAGTTGACACAAGCCAGCGCCGTCGGATACTCTCAGCCCAAAAAAGGCAATCGCGTGTCAGTCTGCCCTCTCGTGGTAACGCCTTCGGACTTTCCTGGGCGGACGAGCTGATTGCGAACCTCGTGAAGGAGGCGTTGCATATGCCAAAGATTAAAGGGTTGAGCCACGTAGTGCTCCACGTCCGGGACCTGGATAAGATGACGCAGTTTTATCAAGACGTCCTCGGGCTCGTGAAATACCGTGAGCAGCCGGGGCGAATGGTGTTCCTGACGCCCGATCCCGAGATTGACGACCACCAGCTCGCCCTGGTCAAGGGACGCCAGGGACAAGCTAAGATCATTGCGCACATTGCCTGGCGGGTGGGAATGCCGGCAGATGTCAAGGAGTTTTACCAACGGTTCAAGGCGCAGGGAGTGCCGATCGACCACTGCGTAAGCCACGCCTACGAGGAGATGGGAAACACGGTCTCGTGCTATTTTCTTGACCCCGAGGGGAATTGTCTTGAGATCTACGCTCTGGTGTCGGAACGCGACGAGGCACGCATCAACCGGCCGCTCGACCTGGACAAAAGCGTGGAAGAGATTGTCGCCCAGGCAAGCGGGCTACCTCAATCTGAGCCTTAAACCGACAGAAGCCGGCTTTGAGATGATCTCCTACGGTAAAGCTACCTTATTTCAAGCTGCCAGACTCGACCGGCCAGCGATGATCCAAGTCCTCCAAACACGAGGTGAAGGCGAGGCGGGAAGGAATGTGCGGTCAGGCAAGTTATCACTGATGCCTGAGCCGGGATTACGTTAAAAATTGAACTTAAGATTTGTGTAGCAGAAGAAAATTCTCATGCGCTATGAGCTCTATTACTGGCCCAGCATACAAGGCCGCGGTGAGTTTATCCGCCTCGCACTGGAAGATGCCGGTGCGGATTATGTGGACGTTGCCCGTCTCCCGAGGCGGGGCATCCCTGTGCTGATACGCTTTCTCGAAAACCGCTGGGGGGAGCACCCGCCGTTCGCACCGCCTTTTCTGAAAGGCGGCAACTTGGTGATTGCGCAAACCGCAAATATACTGCTCTTTCTCGGCCCTCGCCTCAACCTTGTTCCAAAAAACGAGGCGAGACGGTTTTGGATGCACCAATTGCAGCTTACGATCGCCGATTGGGTGGCCGAAGTTCACGACACCCATCATCCGATCTCGGGCGGCCTTTACTATGAGGAGCAGAAACGTGAAGCAAAGCGGCGCGCTACGGACTTTAGAGACGAGCGTCTGCCGAAGTATCTCGATTACTTCGAGCAGGTACTGAAGCGCAATACGAAGGGCAAGGACTATGTCCTGGGGAGGGCGGTTTCCTACGTCGACTTATCGTTGTTCCAGATGATTGCCGGCCTGCGCTATGCCTTTCCTCGCACCATGACGAGACTGGAACACAAATACCCGTGCCTCGCGGCGCTATACGACAACGTTTCGGCTCGCCCCCGGCTTGCCGCCTACCTGTCATCCACACGCCGCTTGCCTTTCAACCAAGAAGGCATCTTCCGCCATTATTTCGAACTTGATGCATCGTAGCTGCTCTCCTTGGCCTATTCCCCAATCCCCCTGAATGATTTGAACAGGCCAAAGTGTTCATAAGAGGAGCGACAAGGGTTACGTCTAGAATTCTGATATCTTCCTCCGCCCCGAACTTCTGCCCGCTACCCACGCGGCACAGGTGTAAATGTACTGGGCACCCATGTTCACTATCACGACCCGGAATAAGTGGAAGGCAACCACCAACGGTACGCCGATCTGCAGCGCTTGCGCTGTAATGGTCATTTCTGACATACCACCGGGCGCCGTCGCGATGACCATGGTGGCGATGGGTAGACCGAAGACCCCGGAGAGAGTCGCAGCGACCGTCACCGAGGCGATCACAATGAAAATCGAGTTCAGCAGCGCGAAGGGGATGAACAGCTTGTAGAGATGGAAGAAGGTGCGTTCGTACCGTACTCCCAATATAAGGCCGAACATGAGTTGGGCAAATTTTATCATCCAATGTGGCACAGCGGATAGCTGAATCCCACCCATGGTAAGCGCCGCGCCGAAGAAAAGTGGTGCGAGCAGATAACCGTTCTGTAACCGGAGCCTCTCCGAAACCTCACCTAACACAAAGCCGAAGGCCAGCCACGGCACCAGTATCAAAAGAGCGAGCGGCACATCCGGCCGGTACGCGGCCGCCTCGAGCGGAATGCCCCCATAGGTCAGCGCGAACGGGATCACGATGACAACGAAGGAAACTCGCAGACTGTGGGCGACCGCCACCGGCGGGATTTGGGCGCCGTAGCGCTCTGCCAGCACGGCCATCGCCATGGCACCCCCGGGGATCGAGGCAAAGAAGGTAGATTTCCCGTCCACGCCAGAGACCCGGCTCAAGATCAGCGCGCCGAGCCCGCCGATTAAGAAGGCCGAGGCGGTGGCGATCGCAATAGCGGCAAAATTGGCGGCCAACGCCGCTACCACCGTCGGGGTGAAATAAAGCGACACTGCTGAACCGAGGACCACCTGACCCATCTGGCGGCCATAGGGAACGGCGTGCATTCGCACGCCCATCAAGTTAAGGGTGGCCACGGTAATCATCGGCCCGATCATCCACGGAATCGGAGTGCCGAGACGGTTAAACAGATAGCCCGCTGGGATACCGAGGGCGAGCGCTTTCAGGATAGCCGGCAGTCGCTCCCGAAGGTTGGTGGACTCGCTCATTGATGTTTCGACGCTCTCGGTTTTCACTTTTGTTGTTTAGCGCAGTGCGATTAACTCGTTGTCCGGTGTCAGTGGTACGTGACGTTAATCGATTGTGTACGATGGCGAATCGGCGGCGAGACGGACGGGATGGTATTTTGAGTTTTGCTTTTGTCTCCGATCCGCCACCGAATGATAGGAGATTCTTTTGACGCCTACAAGTTCCGCAACAAAACAAAAACCGTACAACCTCAGATACAAGTCTTCACTCTGTTTCCGCGATTCGTCGGCAACATGTTCTAGAACCCAAATACTTTCCGGTAATCCTTCGCATATTTATCCAGATGATAGTAAACATCCTTGGGAACAGCTTTCAGCTTGAGCTTTGATTGATCCATCCTGGCCACAAGTGGTTTCACATCACTGCGGGATGGTATCCGGCTCATTCCGCGGACCATTTCCTGCCCTTTTTTCGAAAGAACGAAATTTATGAACAGCTTCGCGCTGTTCGGGTTTGTCGCTTTCCTGCTGAGACCCATGCCATTGAGCGTTACCATGATGGGGTTGAAAGAATCGACCCATTCCACAGGAGCGCCATCTTTCTTCATTCTTTCCACTCGAAAGTTATAGGCCCATCCCAACGGCGTTGCGCCTGCGGCAATGAGCTGTCCGATCAATGCATGGCCCCGACGGAACTGGGGATCCTGCCTGGCCAATCGTTTCATATAGCGGTCGGCCTTCTCCTTTCCCCAAACATTTACCAAGGTGCCGTACCAGTTATAGTCCGCCGTGTCCATGAGGATTTTCCCCTTCCACTTGGGGTCCAGGAGGTCGTCGTAATCTTTCGGCACTTCTTTCTCAGAGACCAGGGCCGTATTGTAGGTCAACACGAGATTATTGTTATAAACACCCGTCCATAGGCCATTGGCGTCCTTGAACGCTGCGTCGAAGACCTTTCTTTCAGGAGAATTGTAACGCACTAGTATGTTTTTCTTGGCCACGACCTCCACCGCGGATGTGCTCACCACGTCAAATAGCCACTTCCCTGTTAGAGTCTCAGTTGTGACACGGTTGATCAATTGGGCTGAACCCGTTCGGATAAACTGGACTTTGATGAAGGGATATCTCTTCATGAAAGCCTCTAGCATCGGCTTCGAGGTATCGATCGCCATCGAAGTATACCAGACAAGCTTCCCTTCCTTCTTTGCTCCGGCGATCATCCTGGCTTCATCTGCTGATCGCCCCCAAGTGGGAGCTCCCAGGAGCAAGCCTATTGAAAAGACGGAGAAAAATATAAGCCTACCCGTAGTTTTCATGTAACCCATAAATATAAATAGCCTCCCTTAGTGGAGCGTCAGGGAATATAGACCCCAGGTGGCATCATCAACCATCATGGCGCCCAGACCCCCGGTCACGGTGCCCATTAGCATAGCCCAATAATAGATGGCAAGAAAAACGGACCTTCTTAAAACTGCCTAAAAGAAAAACCCAATTAGCGATCTTTCAGGAACTCTTTGCTGGCAGCTCCTCAGGCTTTAACCCGAACCAGTTGATTGCATTGTCCCCAAGCACATGGTGCTTCTGATCCTCCGTAAGCCCTGGGATGCTCTGGAGCTTGCGCACGGACTCCGGGAATTCGGAATCCCAGTGCCGATAGTCGGAGGCATACATGACTTGTGTAACGCCAATTATGTTCAGCACATACGGTAGGATCGATTCTTCGGGTTCACAGGTGAAGCAGATTTGAGAGCTGCGAATAATCTCCGACGGCTTACGGTGCAGAAGGGGCCACTGCGGGCGCAGCTTTTCTAAGTGCTCGTCCAGCCGCTCGGCCCAGAAGGGTACCCATCCACAAGCCCCTTCCATGAAACCTACTTTTAGTTTGGGATAGCGGTCGAACACGCCTTCACCGATCATGTGCATCAACGCAATCATCAATTCGAATGGGAAAGCGGTCATATGCACGTAGCTGTATTTTTCCATGCGCTCGCTTCCGGCCCCCATAACGCCCCACACCCCGTACTGGCCGTCGTGCTCTGTTTGCGGGTGCACGGATAGGGGCATGCCGATTTCCTGTGCAGCCGCGTAAATTGGGTCGAACATTCTATGGCCAAGATTGAAACCGTAAACGTTGGTCGGCAGCATCGCGCTGACAATGCCGCGATGCTGTGCCAAGTATTCCAGTTCTTTGACGGCCACCGGCGGATCCTGAACGGGAATCAGCCCAACGCCCTTCAGACGCTTCGGGTTGGCGACAAGGTAATACTCGACCAACCAGCGATTCACGGCGTGACAAATGGCGGCTGCCAACCCTTTATCTGCCATGCCGTTGACCATCAAGGCAATGGAAGTACCAAAGATGACGGAGACATCAATCCCCTCTTCATCCATATCGGGCAGTCGTTTTATCGGGTCGGTCATGCCGGGACGGCTTTTTTCAATGTGGTCGGCGAATACCGCCCCGCGATCCGAGCCACCACCCCAGCGCCGCCTTGCCGCGAGCCGGCCCTCGATCATGAGGTGGGAGTATCCGGAGCTATCCGTGACTCGGTTCGGCACCAAATGTGCATACTCTTTAGGAAGCCACTTAATTAAACCTTGATCTGGTTCGTAGCAGTGGCCATCAGCATCGACAACAAGATTTTTTTTCATAGCAACTCCTTATCCACCGGGAGGCCAACCATTCAAGGGACTCTGCAGGACAACGTGGGCGTATTGAATTCACAATAGCTTGTCAGAGGGCTCGCCGCAGTTCACGGGCCACATCGACCAGCAGTCGAGCCTTGGTGCGCGCGAGTTCCCGGCTGGTCGTCATCAATCCGCAATCTGGAGCCAGCAGAAGATTCCCCGGGTCAATATATTGTAAAGCGGTGCGGACGCGATTCACAACCGTTTCCACAGCGGGAGGAGGCGAGTCGCCCGGGTCGACACATCCGAACATCACAAGCCGGCCTCGACAGACGCTGAGAACGGCTGGATCGTAGTTGCTGCGGCCGAACTCCACTGCGAATCCCCGAATCTGGGTTTTCATCAGTTGCTCCAACAGATCCGGGTATTTATATTCGTGTTGCTGACTCCCACCGCCCGGGTAGCCATAGCATAGATGTACGATGGTGGGAGTGTGAATCCCCTCAAGGCAGCGGTCTAGGGCTCGAGCGCCATAAGCAGCCACCTTCTCATGGTATCTGGTCATCGCGGGCTCATCAATCTGCAAAGCATCACAGCCCGCTGCCTGCAGGTCCCGAAGCTCCGCGTTGATGGCCGTAGCGACATCCATGGCCAGGGCCTCCTCGTCACCATAGGCCTCGTCGAGGGTACTATCAACAACGGTCATAGGGCCCGGTACGGCCATTTTGAGGGGCCGGCTCGTGTGAGCTTTAGCGAAGCAAACATCCTCCAGGACCGCAGGAGAACGGCGCTTCACTTCTCCCACCACCCGGGGGACCCGGCGTTCCTGTGATCGCCGCCGGTATATGCGCTTAATGCCGGTATTGTGAAGATCGACACCGTCCCAGGTGGCCAGAACGTAGTTGATAAAGTGGGGCCGACGTTGCTCTCCGTCGCTGAGTAGATCCAAGCCGATCTCTTCCTGCTCGCGCAAGATCAGCACCGTAGCATCGTCCAACGCCTCCCGGAGTGAGGCGCCCCCTACGTGAAACGTTACCTGACTTCGCTGGCTGCTGCCGAGCCAGCCGGGTCGAGGAAAACTACCGACAGTCGTCGTCGCAATGGGTGGAAGCTGCATGTCATCTCCCGGGGATCGTATAAGATGCCGTAAGCCTGAAATCCGCAATACAAAGTCGGGGATCACGATTGTGTGACCACGTAACTGTGATCTCCTTACCGCAAGCAATTTTTATTTTCATAGGACGTAACGGCACTGAATTAACTGGTATCCTCACCGAAGCCGCATCACGATTCTTACAAAACGTTCGTACGGTCAAAGGACACCCTTACGCCGCGCGCTGCAGCGCCTTTAACTGCCGCGCAACAAACGATTTAATCTTCTCGATGGCCCGGTCTGTCTGTGGACCAGGCGTGCGGACCCATTGATGCTCGCAGCCCTGGAAGAGTTCTAAATTGCATTCGCCGCCGGCCGCTCGATACGACTTAGCGAATTTCTCCTGCACCTCCAGGAGGACGTTGTCGTCCAATTCACCTTGAAGCACGAGCAGCGGCGGTAGCGTGACCGCCTCGCCACGCTCGAGGATCAACTGCGGATTGCCTTCGAGAATGGTTTTCCAGGGATTAAAATAGATTTTGCTGTTCTGGAGCATCTTTTCACGCCCCATCTTTTCCGCCTGCTGGTAACGGGCGAAGGGATCGCTCACCGGCGAACGCGCCGCGACGTACGCCAACGTCGCATCAACCCCTGACACCCCGGATAATGGATGCGCGTTGTAACGAGGGTCATGCGGACGCATGGCGCATAGTTCAATCACGTGGCCGCCGCTGGAGCTGCCCAATGCGCCAACGGTCGCTGGGTCACCGTTCCATTCGCGCGCCTTTGCTTTGAGCCAACGCACGCCGTAGTTGGCGTCTGCAACAGAGGCTGGGTAGGGCGCCTCCGGCGCGAGACGCATATCAATGGCCACAACCAGGATGCCGCTCGATGCCAGCCTTTCGTCCATCGCTGTATTGGCCATGCGGTTCTGATTGTTCCAAGCGCCGCCGTGCAAATCCAACAGTGCTGGGAAAGGCCCCTCCGCTTGTGGCTCATAGATGTGCGCCATCAAGGTCCGGACCGGATCACGTCGAAACTCGACGTCCCAAGCTTTGATCTCGAATTGATTCGCAGGGTTATACGCAGTGGTCATCTTCGTTCCTCCCTTGAGCTACCGCTCATTTGGTTGTTAGATCGTTAACTTGCTTCGGATATCGCCGTGTTGTCTACCTGTCAAGAGGGCACCGATGAGAGAGGCTCTCAGCGTCTTGTCTTGTAACCTAGAGATGGAGGCAAGTCCCATTTTTAGACGCGTTTATGAACCTTACTTAGTAGGATACTAGCGTAAGCGGGGCTCCATTCAGGGTTATGGTACCAGTAACCTGCACCGGCTGCAGCAGCGCCTGCATGGTGAAGCAGCCACTCTCAGCGTTTCGAGCCATGGCCGCAACACGCTCCGGTGGCTCGTTGGAATCCAACTCAAGCCGGGTTTCAATACCCAGACAGCTTACTTTCACCGTGCCTTGAAGGACTGATCCCTCCTGCCTGTTGCGCATCGTCACATGTACGCGGGCCTTCTTGACCGACACTTTCATCATATGCCCGTACCGGGCAATCTGGGTGAGCAGTCAAAAACCGATGGCCGCGGTGAAGTAGCCGAGCGGTGAAGGCGCCGTGTGTTCGCCGCCGACCCGTTCCGACTCGTCGCATTGTATGGTAAAGCCTTGAACATGCCCCACTTTACGCATTCGTTCCAGCGACTCGCAGTCGGCCTCGATAAGGTTCTCGCGATGGGTGACCGTCGGGTCTAACGAGGGGGGTGGTTTGGGAAAGTCAGGTAATTTCATATCACACCTCTAGCTGCTTTTTTAGAAAGAAATTATCGACGATAGCGCATTGTGTCAACCAGAAACCAAAGGCACAAAGAAAATAGAGGCGCCCTCGCACTTTATTAATTATTGGGAAACCCTGCGGTCGAGATAATTCGGGGCTCTACCGTAAAAAGTGTGGTGTTCCAGTTAGGCGCAGAGGGTCCGCTCCTCAGTGGGAGCTCATTTCGTGGCTTGTGTTCGTGATTCGTGTTCGACACCGAGCACGATCACGGTTTGACGTCTCCCTCTCTTCGGAGCCTACCCCCTGCACCGTGCACCCTTGCATCCGATTTCGAGGGCGGAAACCTGGAGGCATGAGGCGTAGGGACGTGGAGGTTGAAGGCAGGCCCAGGCCGTTGGAGAGCTCACCCAAAGGGGACGGGAGGGTGGCCGTCGAGGCACAGACTTATTGACTCAGGCCGGAAGGTTTTCTCCTGAGGAACCACACTGATTAACGGAGAGCCACAATTCGGTTGACAGTTCAGCTCCGTCTTGATATCCGGCCTTTGGAGGACAGAAATGGTTCAGCAGGAGATGGCATTGATTGTGGGCGCTGGGCCGGGGCTCAGTGCAGCGCTTGGAAGACTCTTCAACAAAGAAGGCATGAAGGTGGCTTTGGCCGCGCGCAATCCCAAGAAACTGGACAGGCTGGTCAAGGAGATCCATGGCCGTGCCTATCCATGCGATGCGATCATTCCAAAGGACGTGGAGAATTTATTCAACTCGGTTACCGCAGACATGGGTGAACCTGATCTTGTTGTCTATAACGCGAGCCGGCGAGTCCGCGGTCCGATCACAGCAGTGGTTCCTGAAGAGGTTCGAACCGCCATTCTTGTAACCTGTTACGGGGGTTTTCTCGTTGGACAGGCGGCGGCGAAACGGATGGTGCCAGCCGGCAAAGGAACGATTCTGTTCACAGGCGCGTCGGCAAGCATCAAGGGTTTCCCAAACTCTGCATCCTTCGCAATGGGCAAGTTAGGTCTGAGCGGCCTCGTTCAAAGCATGGCACGCGAACTTCAACCTCAGAATATCCACGTGGCTCAGGTCGTAATCGATGGCGGCATTTACGAACCCACCCGCGATCCGGAACGTCTAAGGTCGCGCGGGTCCGATGGTTGGCTGCAACCTGACGCTATCGCTCAAACCTATCTCCACCTTCACCGCCAGCCCCGCAGCACGTGGGCATCTTATGTTGAATTGAGGCCCTGGTCGGAGAAGTTCTAGCCGGGTGGCCCGCTACGACACACCTGGGCTCGTTGAGTCTCTGGGGTTGGTTCTCGTGCTACAGACTATGTTTACGAGCTGGCAATCTCCTCAAACGAAGGCTCGGGCATTCCCTGCTTCCACTCCGGATCGCGCAGCTCAAGCCTGTTCCCGCTCGGATCAGTAAAATAGAGCTCCCTTCCCGGAAAATAACCTTTGGCACGGTAATAGAGCTCGGCAATAGGAACTTTCTTTTTGTGAAAGAGCTTGCACGCCTCTACGAACGTCTCTGGGCTGACCGTGAAGGAATGGTGGACTCGCCCTTCCACATCGGACGGTTTTTGCGGCTGCTCCCGCTCGCACAGCAGGATATTGTGGTCGCCGACGTTGAAACATGACATAACCGCATTGCCAAGCCGCCCCAAGTGCTTAAGACCGAGCAGGTCGCCATAAAACTTTTCCGACTCTTCCAGGTCGTTCACCGGGATCGACCAGTGTGTGACACCTTCGATTTTCAGTCCCATAGCAGCCTCCTTACAACAGTTCTTATTCTGCCGGTGTTTAAGGGTTACAACGAACTCTCACGGTTGATTGCCCGGCTGCATTCTATCTTCAAATTTTTCGCTGCTCAAGTTATCGTGATCGCCAGTCTCTATTATCAAGGTCACCCGCTAGGATTTTTCTGCGGCCAAGCCTTGAACCTCCGAGATACCTTTAATATAAGCTGATTCTTACGGCAAGGCTATTAGAGGGGGCTGCCTACTTAGAAAAGGAGGGTTGGGGGCTCAGCTATGAACTCTGGCCTTTTCTTCCGGGTGGAATAGTTGCGTGGATCTTGAAGCCGTTGGGTTTTACAGGCAAGTTAAGGACACAAAGGAAAGGGCTTATCGGGATTGTCTCCCTCTAAAGCCTAACCCTATTCACCCCATCAGGAGGATACAACCTGGACATCGAACAGACCAAAAAAAATACCTCAGGGGGTGAGCTTCCTCAGAGCTGGGATATGGTGGCGGATGTTGTGGTTGTCGGCTCAGGCGCCGCGGGGCTTCCCGCAGCCATCGCCGCAATCGACGACGGGGCTTCGGTGATCGTGGTCGAAGGGAATTACGATGTTGGTGGACACGCGATCGTAAGCGGGGGAAATACACCTCTTGGTGGTGGCACGAGTGCACAGAAGAAGTACGGAATAACTGATTCGCCGGAACTCGTCTTCTCTGATCTGACGGATTGGTCTGTTGTACAACCCAACGGTTCCCCTGATTACCGGTACAACGACAGAGCCATTATCCGGGCCTTTGCCGATCACTGTGCTCTGACTTACGAATTTCTGGTGGCCAATGGCGTTAAATTTAAGGATAAAGCCCCAGACATTTCCGGCGCACACTCACTAGGAAACTCTGCTCCTAGAGAAAACCACGTTACCTGGACCGAAGGAGCGGGTCCAGCGAGTCCAAATGGTAGAAACGGAACTAGTCTCATCAGGCCGTTAGAGGCAAGTGCGAGGGCGAAGGGCGTACAGTTCCTTCTGAGCTATAAAATGACCAACATGATCAGAGAGGCCTCCTCGGATACGATCTCCGGAAGGGTCCTTGGAATCAGGGCCCAGTACACACCGAGGGTACTACCAGGCACCACACGGCCCCTACAGAGCTACTGCTCCAATGGAAACGTTAGCTGTACCAAGACAACTGTGAATATCCGTGCGGTCAAGGGCGTCGTGATCGCAACCGGGGGTAGTACCAGCAATGTGAACTTCCGCCGAATGTTTGACCCCAAGTGGACCGAGGTGTACCAGGTTGCTGGTGAGCCCTATACCTTTCAAGACGCCAGCGGAGAGATCGCAGCAATGGCCATCGGGGCATCGCTCTGGGGCTTGGCGAACCAAACCCTCGAAAACGGTGACAATATCAGAACGCAGAGAGCGATCGGCTGTCAGTATAATTATTTCACCTGGGATGTCGCCAGCCCCATATTCCCTCTCGTCCGCGCCAAGGGGCTTAGCGTCCGGGACTGGCAAAACGTGATCCTCGTGAACCAGGTCGGGCAGAGATTTTATGATGAGACAAATGGTGATTACCCAGAGGGTAATAAGTATAATGACATCAGTCCCTATACCCCGGGCAGTTATCTCAATGCCGCCAATATCAAATACGAGGCGACCCGGTATAATTTTTTCAATGCTGCCACGGCGATAAATTCGGCCTCGGCTCCTCCAGACTACTCGGCCGGCCCGGTATGGGCAATCTTCGATTCAGACGCCGTAAGACGGGAGCGGTGGGAGGTCACCCCCCCCAGTGTAGATCCTGACGGCTGGTTTTTCAGCGCCGCCACCCTCACGAAACTCGCGGCCGCAATCAAGAACCGATATCAGGCAAAACCGATGGAGGGCACTACCTTGCAAGCAACCGTAACCAGATACAATTCCTTTGTGGACTCTGGGAGGGACTCAGACTTTGGCAAGCCCATACCCAAGTATAAGATTCAGACCTCTCCGTTTTATGCTGCCTGGGCTACGCCACTTGTCCACGACACACGGGCCGGCCTTAGGATAAATGCGACCTGCCAGGTGATAGATATGAATGGCCAAGTCATACCAGGCCTCTACTGTTGCGGAGAGTCCGCCGGTGGATTCAATCAACATGGTCTAGGTAGATGTACTTGCCAGGGTTACATCGCTGGCAAGAACGTTGCTGCGGAGACACAACAGAGATAGGAAGAGGAGAACGGGATGAAAACGACTTTAATCTTGCCGAAGGAAGTTCATGGGATCGTGACCATGAAAGAGGCCATACTAGCCATTCGAGAGGGTTTTCGGGAATGGGGTAAGGATCCGCAGATCAATGCCCCACGGAGACGTATCCACATCCCTTCAGGGGTACGAGTGAGCGTCCATCAGGGAGGCGTCCCAGTTGCCGGCGCCACAGGGTTGATGACTCACTGTGAATGGGTGAGAGCCCTCACGGATCACCAGGAATATCCGAGAGTGAATCATCCGGTTACAGTGTTATTCGATGCTGCAGAAGGCGAACTCAAGAGTATTATTATCGGAGAGATCACGTGTGAGGAGCTCCCCCACAACATTGCTCTTACAGGTCTTCGAACCGCCGCGACAAGTGCTGTTGGAACGGATTTGCTCGCACGTAAGAATTCCCAAAAGGTAGGCATCCTGGGTTCTCGTGGTCAGGCCAAAAATCATCTCGTCGCCCTTTCGGCCATCCGTGACTTGAAAACGGTAAAGGTATACAGTCCCAAGAAAGACAACTGTCTCCGATTTGCCGAAGAGATGACAGGCCTTCTGGACCTGGAAATTCAACCCGTAACGTCTCCCAGGGAAGCCGTACAGGGAGTCGATATCGTTTTAACGGCGACTAATTCGAGCGTGCCTGTGTTTGACGGTCGCTGGTTGGAGCCCGGAGTACATGTGACGACGATTGTTGGAAGCAACGTGGGTCTCGTCAAAGGAGGCTTCACGAAGGGCAAGCGCAGAGAGATCGATGATGCTACCCTTTCTAAGAGCGATGTGCTGGCTATCGCGTCGATACAACAGGCCATTCAGGATGAACAAGGTGACATTTTCGACCCTGTGGAGCGAGGGATTATACGCTGGGACCAGCTGATAGAAATCGGGGAGATTCTAGCCGGACGTGTGGAGGGGAGGAAATCAGACGAGCAGATCACATTTTTCAAAAACAATGCCGGCCAAGGCGTCGCAGATGTCGCTTTGGGGGCCCTGGTAGCGAAGAAGGCGCAGGAAAAAGGCATAAGTCGAACATTGGAGATGTAACAGAAATCTCCGACAAGTAGTGTTCGGCGCCGGTCGAAACGAGTAGTTAGGCAGGAACAAACGGTACGTTTATGATAAGATCTCGCAACCCGTTTCAGACTTCTGGAAATGGCGGCATCCGTCCCGGTAAGTTTAGCGCCTTTTGGAGAAGAGGATGAAAAATAAGTTTCCTACTGTCGATGCCGATGGTCATATTGAAGAAGCTCACATTAACTGGAAGGAACGGTTACCCGCAAAGTACCGAACTATCGCCCCGGAGCAGCGCCCGGCAAGCAATGGTCAGTCACGACTTTTTATGGAAGGGAAAGCTTGGCCCAAGCCGAGTGGTCAAGGCGTTGGGGTCGGGGGACCTTACAGCCGTCCGCATCCACGGCGCGCGGGAATGAGAGATTCTAAGGCGCGGCTCCCGGATATGGACAGCGAAGGGATCGATGTTGCTGTACTCTTTGGAGGTAGTCTTGCCGGTAGTATTCCGGCCCTTGAGGATGCCGGTTTGGCAACAGCACTGGCACACGCGCGCAATAACTGGGTAGCTGAGTATTGCTCCGAAAACCCTTCACGTCTGAAGGGGGTGGCTGTGCTTCCCCAGCAAGATATCTCGGCAGCCGTCGCTGAACTTAACCGAACCGTGCGCGAACTAGGATTTGTAGGTGTAGGGCTACTACCCAATCTGCACGGCCGCCATATGGGTGATTCGTCTTTCTTCCCCATCTACCAGGAGGCTGAACGACTAAATGTCCCTATATGTATCCACATGTTTTTGGGGCGCTATGGCTCCGAAGCCACCGGGACGATGCGATTTGACAAGTTTTTTTACTCACACCTTTTCGGTCACGTCTTTGAGCAGATGATCGCCCTCGCCGTGGTCCTAGGCGAGGGAGTGTTGGATCGTTTTCCGAAGCTCCGTTTTGTCTTTCTAGAGTCCGGCTGTGGTTGGCTGCCCTACTGGCTCTATCGTCTGGACGAGCATCACCATGTGCTTGGGTCCCAAGTACCAGCTCTGGCGGCAAGGCCGAGTAAGCTTCTCGAGCGCGGACAGCTCTACTTTTCCTGTGAATCCGATGAGACTGAGCTTGCCCACGTCATAGATACGATCGGGGATGACTGGATCGTGTTTGCGTCGGACTATAGTCACTTCGACAGCCGATTCCCTGGAGCCTCTCAGCCCATTGTCGAACATCAAAAGCTTACCGACGGCACAAAACAAAAACTACTAAACGACAACGCCCGCCGGCTCTACCCCCTTGATTGAAAAGGGGAACAGAACCTCTCTAAACGAACTGTCCGGTAGAGGCCCTCGAGATTGTACGGCAGCAGAGTAAAACTGTTATTGCAAGACCGATCCCTCCAATTTTTTCTTGGTAGATCCGATTAACTGGTTTGCGCCATAGGAGTCAAGGGGGGGGCTATTGGGAATTTTGTTTGATGCAAACTAACGATCACTTTAAGAAGTTGAACACGGAAGCGCGGGTTCTGAAGGAGGAGTGGACGGTAATTGGCTTGATCTCCATCGGCCACTTCTTAAGCCATTTCTTCCTGATCATGGTACCCTCGTTGGTCCCACTGATTAAGGCGGAACTTGAGATCAGCGGTCTCCAAATAGGCCTGATGGTTTCGATCTATTCCCTAAGCTCGGGGGCGGGGCAGTACCCGATGGGTATCCTGGTCGACCGGTATCAGCCCTGGCCTTTCGTTGTTGGTGCACTCAGCATCATTTCGTTGGCGTTCTCGTTGATGGGGTTGACTTCATCCTATACCCCTCTGTTTATTCTCGCCGCCGTTGCCGGCCTTGCCGACAGTACCTTTCATCCGGCCGATTATGCGATCCTTACCCCCAAGATTACCGGAGAACGGCTTGGACGCGCATTTTCGGTCCATACGTTTTCAGGCTTTCTCGGTTTTGCCGTCGGTCCGCTGATTGTAGTGCCATTGGCGAACAGTTGGGGTTGGCATGGCGCTCTCATGTTCATGGGCCTTAGCGGACTCGTCGTTGCCGCAGCGATCTTTAGCAAAAGACATCTGTTTGCTGGTAAAGCTAAGGCCTCCGGGGAGCGGGATCAAACAAAGGAGCCACAAACCACCGGAATCTTCGTGTTCCTCATGACACCACCTATTCTGTTAATGTTCCTCTTTTACGTCATGTCGACTGCAGCAAACACCGGCATCGCCAACCACGGCGTGGCGACGTTGATGGAGCTTTATGGCGTTTCTTTTACCACCGCAAGCACAATTCTGCCCGCCTTTCTGTGGGGAATCGCAATCGGGGTACTTGCCGGGGGTATTGTTGCAGATCGCTTCCGGCGTTTCGAAGTTACAGCGACTGTCGGTTATCTGATTGCTGTGATGGGGCTGGTCCTCGTCGCAATGACCGTGTTACCGTTTGTCGCCGTGATTGTAACTTTTTTCTTCACTGGATTTATGATCGGCGGTATCATGCCATCGCGCGATGTCATGGTCGGTGCGATTACGCCCAAAGGGGCACCAGGTAAGACTTTTGGGTTTGTTTCTTCCGGTTTCGGCGTCGGCGGCGCTATCGGACCAGCGCTGTTCGGCTGGGTGTTCGATCAGGGATGGCTCACGGGCATCTTTGTCGGCCCGGCGTTGTTAATGATCGTCACCATTTTGGCTGCTCTGATTGCATCGCGCTACCGGCCTCCAGACGCCGAAGTTGCCACGGCCTTGGGAACCGGCATATTGTAAAGCCGCGCCACGTTCTCCCGGACTAGCTTCGCGCGGGCTTCAGGCGAGAGGTAGCCGAGGTCCCGTGAGACCACTTCCCGTGAATAGGGCCAGGTCGAATTAGCATGGGGAAAGTCGTTGGACCACATGCAGTTGTCTTCACCCCACCAGGAGAAGAGATGACCGACGACGGCATCGTTAAAGAAAGTGACGTAGACCTGCCGGTTAAAATACTCGCTCGGGCGCTTGTCTATCGTCAAAGGCGCTACGGGAAGGTGACGATAAAAGTAGTAGTCCCATTGCTCTAGGACATAGGGCAACCAGCCGGCCTCATTCTCCACCAGCACCACTTTGAGGCGGGGGTAACGTTCCAATACACCAGAGAAGATAACATCCATCAAGGCGTCAACGGCCTCCGCCAGCTTCCAGTTCACGCTGGCCCGGAAGCGGTCGACACCTTTCAATCCTTCCCGGTTTTTCGCGTAGCCGAAGCCGGTTAGAATATGAAGGCTCACTGGCATGTCCAGATCCTGGGCCGCCGCCCAGAATCGTTCGTAGTGAGCCGAGGTGAAGGAGAGTTCCTTGGGCGGGACCTCCCAGATCACAGCGCCACGCAACCCGCCCTTCGCGCACCGTTCCAGTTCTTGGACCGCGTGCTCGACGTTGTAAGTCGAGATCATACCCACACCCACCAGGCGGTCGCTTGCAACCTGGCAGTACTCAATCAGCCAGTCGTTGTAAGCTCGGATGCATGCCTCCTGAAGCGCGGCATCTTCCATTGCAAATAGGCCCAACGCATAGGTCGGATAGAGAACCTCGGCGCTCACTCCATCGCTAGCCATTTCTTTGATTCGCTCTTTAGGGTTCGATCCACCCGGATGGGTCTGGAAACCGACTCCCACCTTGAGCCCCGGGAAGCGGGGAGCTTTGTCACGGAAGGCTTTGGGTACACGAGTTACCAGAGTGTCCTCGGGCTCCATCACGTGGGAGTCCGCGGAGAAGAGAAGATCGTTGATGATCGAAGACGCGCTGGACCGATAGGTCCGCTCATATAGGCCACTGTCTATAGCCATCGTACTGGCTCCTTTCCCTTTTTCGCTTTTCTTCCGAGGAAGATCGTTCCGACCCAGGTTCCAACAACCTACCAAAAACTATCCGATACATCAGTACGATGTCAACCCGGACCCGGTTTTGTAGCAACAGAGAACATCTCCGGAGCCGTCGGGCCATAGGAAGCAGATCTGCTCCCCCCGGTTTTACAGGAGAACACCCTTCTGAAACAATTTCTACTATGGCGAAGCAAAAACCACTTGTCTACCGCCAGAGTCAGCAGGGGGGGCGGACACCTCTCCGTTAAAAAGAATGGTTCCTCAGGAGAAAACCTTCCGGCCTGAGTCAATAGGTCTGTGCCTCGACGGCCACCTCCCGTCCCCTTCGGATGAGCTCTCCAACGGCCTGGGTCTGCCTTAAACCTCCACGTCCCTGTGCCCCAGGCCTCCAGGTCTCCTCCCTCGAAACCGGATGCCTCGTAGCACGGCGCAGGGGGTAGGCTTCGAAGAGAGGGAGACAGCCAACTCTAAAGCGACTTGAGAGAAACGAATCTCACAGGTTAAGTACTCAGGGGCAGAGAAGTAGAGGTCTATCGGCTCCCAGTGAGGAGCGGGCCCCCTGCGCCTGACTGAAGGAACCACGCTTTTTACGGTAGAGCCGGGGCGGACTTGACAAATGAGGTGGTTAAGATCTTTGATTTTTCAAAGCTACAAAGTGTTGACAGGGTGAACGTGGCCTATTAGATTCGCACAGTCAATTGTAGCAAATGTTTGCGCCAATCCGTTACTCAAAACCGGAGGAGTTATGGCGTTTTCAAATCAAGCCGGTGCACCCGCTTTTGACGCTCCCGAGCTTGACCAGGCAAAGCGGATACTGGTCACGGCTTGCCATATCCTTGACAGAGAAGGTATTACCGACGGCTACGGCCACGTTAGCGTGCGCGTGCAGGGTACGACGGCCTTCCTGACCATTGCCAACGTGAGTCCCGGCTGCGCGAGTGTAGATCGGCTCATCATGCTCGACTGCAACGGGATCTATTTGGGTGGGGCAGAAACTCCGCCGAACGAGTGGCCCATCCACGCATGCGTGCTGCGAGCCCGCCCTGATGTCATGAGTGTATGCCATACCCACTCCGTGTGGAGTACGCTCTTTAGTGTATTGCCGATCAAGCTTCGGCCGCTCCACCATTACGGGAAATTTCTTTCAGCTGACGGCCCGCCGGTGTATGAGGGCGTAGGGCTGGTGCGAACGGTGGAGCGCGGCGATGCTCTGGCCACAGCATTGGGGAAGGAGCCGGCAGTTCTGATGCGCGCCCATGGCGACACAGTAGTCGGTAACTGTATTGAACAGGCCGTGCAGCGAACCATCCGCCTCGCTCGACTCGGGGAGCTTGCTCACCTGGCGCAACTCCATGGCAAACCGCGGTACCTGACCGCTGAGGAGCTAGACACCTTCAGTGCGGATGAACGTTTTCCCGCTCGCGGCTGGGAGTACTATGTCAGCCGCCTGGGAAATAACCGCAGCTAATGGATTCCTTGTCCCGTCCCAGAGCGGTGCATCACACATAAAGGAGGGAGATAAGATGGCTACGCAGTCTGAGGTGCTCTCGTCGGCAGAGTTTCTGCGCCGGCTTAAGGAGGAGATTGCAAGGTCACCCAAGCAGCGGATCAACCACCCGTTTGTGCGGGCGGTATGTGCAGGCACAGCTTCATTGGAGCAGATTCGCAGGTGGGCACTTCAGGACTACCAGTTTCGGCACGCGGTGCCGCGTATCGCTATGCTTCGCTATCTGGCGTGCAGCGATTCGGAGATCGCCCCCCGGTTATACGAGGTCGTCGAGGAAGAGACGCGTGGGCTGCTCCCGGGGAGCGCTGGACATCCTGATATGTTTGTCGAGTTTGCTGAGTCCATTGGCATTAGCCGCGAGGAGCTTGGCACCGTGGAGTTACGGCCGGCAACTGCAGCACATCTTTACTACGCCGAGTTGATCATCCACACACTCCCCTGGTTTGTCGTCATGGCGGCTCAGATCGGTGCGGAGGGGACATTTCCGCCAGCCGTGGCGGTCTTAGGGCAGGGTTTTATTAAACACTATGGCATGTTGCCCAAATCGGTGCGGTTCTTCACCGTACATGCGCAAGCCGATGAGGAGCACGGTAAGCTCGCCGAAGATATTGCACAGCGTTTTATTACTTCAGAACCCCTGCAAGCGCAGACGCGAGCGGTAACACTGCGGCGCATGGAGTTGCTTTACGACGTCTGGACCATTGACGACTGAAGGCTGAGTTTTGTGTGTTAAGGCTTGCAGGCCACAGAGGCCGTTCTTATACATCACGTACGAAAGGGACTTTTTTAGGGTGAAAGGATGCCATCGGATTGCAAGGGCAACATTTCTTTTCAGAAATCAGCACTAACTCCCAGGCATTCACCTGGCGTCTCGCTTCCAAGCAAGAGGGGGTACGATGGCAAGGCATGAAACAGGTTACGAAAATCCATACACTCGCGGCATCGCCGCCTTTGTTTCGGGACTCCGATACGAGGAGATTCCCGACGAGGTGCGCAACCGAATCAAGCTCCTCATCCTAGATTCCCTGGGATGCGGCCTCTACGCCTCACGGCTTCCCTGGTGCAGTATCCTCGCGGCAACACTTCGCCACCTAGACACCTCCTCTGCCTGCACGGTGTGGGGAACATCGGAGAAACTTTCGGCACCCCACGCCGCCCTCATAAACGGAACCATGATCCAGGGCTATGAAATCGACGACGTCCATCGCAAAGGCATTCTCCACGTAGGTGCAGTTACACTTCCGGCCGTTATAGCCGTTGCGGAGATCCGGCCGCAAATGAGCGGGCGAGACTTTCTGGCCGCAGCGGTGGCTGGTTATGAGATCGGCCCTCGGGTGGGACTGTGCATGGGACCCGAACACATCGGACAAGGCTGGCATTCCGGTGCCACGACAGGCGTGTTCTCGGCTGTGGCGGGGGCGGTTTCCGCCTTGGGGCTATCTGAGGAGCAAGCCCTTCATGCTATCGGCATTGCCGGAACACAATCCTGCGGTCTCATGGCGGCCCAGTACGGGTCTATGGTAAAGCGAATGCATGCAGGCAGGGCCTCTCAGAGTGGACTGTATGGAGCGCTGCTTGCTCAAAAGGGATTTACGGGGATCGTCAATGTATTCGAGAGCCCATACGGAGGGTTCTGCACCACATTCTCCCGGTCCTCTGACCGCTTCGACTTGTCGGAGCTCACCATGGGTCTCGGGGAGCGTTACGAAACGATGAACATCTCCCTCAAGTTTTACTCCTGCGTGGCAACCAACCACACGACCCTGGATTGTCTCAGGGCAATGCAGAAAAAGCGACCCTTTACGGCCAATGAAGTCAAAAACCTCAGGGTCTGGGGCCACCAGGTTACCGTGGATCATGTCGGATGGCCCTACCGACCGGATGGGGTTACAGCGGCACAGCTCAACCTACCCTTCTGCGTCGCAACGCTCCTCCTGGAGGGGGAGGTTTTCGTGGATCAGTTTTCAGAGAAGATGATTAAAGACCCGGCGCGGATGGCGCTGGCGGAAAAAGTAGAGGTCATTCATGACCCCGCAATCACCGCCAGGGGAAGGGAGTTTCGCCACCTTGTACACGTAGAAGTGATACTAAAGGACGGGACGGTTCTTAAGGAATCGGCCGAAGCCTATCGCGGAAGCGAAAAAAACTTTGGGACCGACGCCGATATTATCGACAAATTCGAGAAGTTAGTCAGACACATCTTGCCACGTGATCAGGCCAATCGGTTGCGTGATACCGTGCTCGGCCTGGAAACGGTCGATAGAGCAATGGAGCTTGCGCACCTGCTTACCGTGGTCTAGATGGGTACCGAGAACTCCCAAGAAAAACACTTCATTTTGAAGCATGTTTATCACTCTTTACAATTTGACAACCTTGACTTTAGGACATCCATAGATTTTTCCGTTATTCGATGAGATCGTAAGTGACGTGGGCCACTGGCGCGCTGTGTGTAAAAATAGGAGGGGGACAAGTCCATGAAGAACGGACTGAAGATTATAGATTCCGACATGCATGTCAGGGAGCCAAGAGATCTATGGGAGAAGTATATCGAGCCTGAATGGCGAGATCGGGCCCCAAGGATCGTAAGCGCGACTTTTCGTAGCTCGGCTATGGTTTTGCTTGAAGGAAAAATCTTGAAGGGTTATCCACCGACTCATCGTGGCGGAATCTTCGACGCTACGCGTATTGACGCAGAGATCGTCGATGCCAGGTCCAGAGGCTTTGATAGCGTATCGCAAATCGAGGCCATGGACAAAGAGGGTTTAGATGTAGCGGTTTTGTATCCCTCAATCGGGCTGGGGATTATGATGAGGGAGGCAATGGATCCCAAGCTGGCGGCGGCTATCGCCAGGGCATATAATAATTGGCTTTACGAATTCTGTCAGCAGGATCCAGCCCGTATGAAGGGTGTTGCCATGATCTCGCTCCACGACGTGACGGAAGCCGTAAAGGAGGCCCGGCGCACCGTGACGGAACTCGGCTTTGTTGGAGTTTTTGCTCGACCGGAACCGCTTCGTTCTCTACCCTGGCACTCCAGATATTATGACACCCTGTGGTCCGTACTAGAGGAACTCGGTGTCCCCTTGGGGTTTCATTCAGCGGCAGCCAGCGGTGAACTACCTCAGACAGGTGATCGATTTGGCGACAATCTCCTTCTGCGCCATATCTGCGGACATCCTATGGAAAACATGCTGGCTATGGTCGATATAATCTGCGGGGGCGTACTCGAACGCCATCCCAGGCTGAAGGTAGCGTTCTTGGAGTGTTACAGTGGCTGGGTCTCGTTCTGGCTGAATCGCATGGACGTTGCCGTCAAAAAATCACCTAAGGCCCCAATCACTCAGATGAAACCAAGTGAGTACTTTAAACGCCAGTGTTGGGTTGCTACGGAGGTGGAACCGGAGCTGACAATGGTCACACACCTTTTTGGGGATGACAATATAGTTTATTCGACCGACTACCCGCATGGTGACTCGGACTTCCCTCATGCTGTTGATGAGCTTTTGGAGCTTGAAGGAGTCTCTATTGAAACCAAGAAGAAAATCTTATGGAAAAACTGTGCCCGCCTGTATGGCATTCCGGATGCCTGAATCACGTTGAGTACCAATCATTAGGCGGGCAGCTCTGTCCAATGGAGACCAGGGAAGCATTATACTCTTTGAACCGTCATTCAGTTACCACCAGAGTTCCAATCCAGCCGACGTTGACAGTTCTAGTTCCTTAGTGGGACAATGCCTTCACGTCTGGGAAAATATCGTGATGGCTTTGCAAAAACAGGCATAAAATTTTTGCCGAGGCCTCTTGAACCATTCTTCCTGCGGTGGTTGAAAATCCGTGAGCGCAGGAAAGAACGGGACAAGCTTTGGGAGCAATAGTAGAAACAGTAACGGGCGGGTCTCGGCTTGATGTAGTCTATGGCAAGCTCGAAGGTACTGACCAGCAATTTAACCGTGATCCAACCGGATATCTTGCCTTAAGCGTCGGCATCTTCCTCAAGAAAGGGCTCAACGTCTCCTATAGATATGTCCAAGGCATAGAGAGACGGCTCCATGAGCTCGAAAGGGGCACGGCCAATATCTCCTTGCTGGTCGGTCGAGCTGCCCTGAAGCATTTCCTCGACAAAGGAAAGACGCGTCTCCTCGGTTGTTCTATGAATACCTGTCCTTATCGTCTTGTCGTGCAGACCGAGATTCAGGCCATTGGCGACCTTCACGGAAAGTCACTGGCATGTAGGGAAAGTACGGCAGACCTGTCCCGGTTAGCTGAGGTTCTGCAACAAACTGCTAAGCTCCAATTAAGCGTGGATGTGCGGTTAAAGCAAACACCTACGGATCGCGAGGCCATGGAGTTGCTGTCCAGGCGTGAAGTCCAGGCAGCTCTTCTGCCACGGCCCTACGCTATCTTTGCTAGAGAAAAAGGGTTGAAGGCGATAGAGGATTGGCCTGAAGTTATAGATGACCCAATGCCTTCGGTGCTAGAGACGACAGAAGCCCAATACAGGGGAAGGCAAAAAGACTTCAATGCCTTTATGGAGGCCTACTGCGAGGGAATTGTCTACCTTAAAAACAATCGAGACGAGACGATTAGGATGTTGGGTGTTACTTTTGGCCAGTCGCCCGCAGTTGCTGGGAAAGCCTATGATGAATATCTTATCTACCTAAACGATCCTTTGACTGTTGACATGAGGCAACTGGAAAGACTTTTGGCTAAGGTCGCCCCTGAAAACCGTAACGGGTCCTCGGAGGTGGCATCTAGGTGGTTTCTCGCCGGTGTCCGGCGGAGTTAGGAGAGACGCAGAAAATGATGTGGTGGAGAACAAAGGTCGGACACATTGCTCCTTCTCGAGGCGACACGTTTGTTTACGAATTCTACCGGATTCTTCCCGATGGTTTTATGTTGTTGAACACGACAGGTACGATTCGGCGACTAGTTGACGAGCATATTGAAAGGCAGCTTGGACGAATTGAGGAAGCAGCCATCGACCTTGCGGAGGCTGGTGCAGATTTTATTATTATAGGGGGCTCCCCATTGTTTACCCGACTGGGCCATGGCAGCGATCGAACCGTTGCCGCCGAATTGGCGAACAAGCTGGGGGTGCCGGTAGCTGCAGGAATGACTTGTGAGGTGGAAGCGCTCAGGCATATGGGGATTAAGAGCATAGCAGTAGCGACACCCTATCCGGAACTTTTGACCAAGCGGGTGAGTGATTTTTTATCGGCTTCCGGCTTTACGGTCCTAAGGGCAGAGGGACTTGGCATTGAACTCAATTCAGAACTGGGTAATCAGCCTGAATCTGCAGCGTACAAGATAGCCAAAAGAGTCTACTTCTCTGGTCCCGAAGCAGATGGGATCTTTCTTCCCTGCAACCGATGGCCCACGCTAGCCAGCATCTCCCTGCTGGAAAAAGAGGCGGGGAAGCCCGTGCTGAGCAGTACGCTCTGCAACATCTGGTATGCACTTCATTGCCTTCATATTAGGGAGCACATCAGAGGACATGGGAGGTTGCTTAAGTCGTTGGGGGAAGAAAGCACTTTAACAAACATCGGATCACCTTGATAGCTCCACAAGACCAGTTTTCTGGAACTAAATCCGCTAGGTCCATGGGTGTTGTATCTTCACAGTCTCCCGGTATCGGTGAAGGTTAGAAAGACGGTGGGGTTGTATCATAGGACTTTTTGGTAAAATGGCTCAGGTGGTAGCTCTCAATCACGGATGTCCTGCAAAAACCAGTCGGTGGGAATCTCGCGACCGAGCCCGCGCTCTTTGGCTAATTGATAGACGAGCCCACCGACGGCAGAAAACTGGAGCCCCTGATTACCCACGTTTCGGTAGAAAGTCACTTGACCGGAACTAGTTCGGCCTTTCGCTTTTCCGCTAACAAGATCTGCAAAATCAGGCTTGTCACTACCTTTGCCGCGGTCTGTGAACTCAGGGTCATCTCCACCGAAACCGGGCTCGGGATTTTTCTCCGGAATACGTTTCATCTCTTCCGGAGTACCACCAATAAAAGCTGCGGGACTGAGGCCTCGTTCAGCTTGGAAGCGCTCGGTCTGCCGCATTTGGAGACCTGCGGTTCCCTGGCGAACCACCACATCAAACTTGTCCATTGCACGGTCGCTGATTTCGCGACGCCCCAGGTTAGTAACATGCATGCCTCGTTCGATCCACTCAGGGTCGAAGACAGGTCTCAGGCTATCCGTGCAGGTCGACAGGATATCGACTCCGCGTACAGCCTCACGCGGGGACTCGACTGCCCGGACCTCGATGCGGAGTTTGCGGCTCATCTCTTGGGCAAACTTCTCCCGGTGATCCGAGTTTGGGCTATAAACTTTGCACAGCCGAATGTCACGGACCACACAAAACGCTTGTAAAAACGTGCGCGCCATACCGCCGGAACCTAGTATGCCAACGAGGTGGGAATCCTTGCGGGCAAGGTATTTCGTTCCAACACCGGCACCACCACCAACCCGCATGTGTTGCAGGTGGCCATCATTAATAAAGGCCAGAGGCTCGCCGTTGCGGGTGCTGACCAGAAGGATAAGACCACAATAGGTGCCGGGCGTACGGCAATATTTCTCTTCGGTCCAATGACCATTCTCATCCTGTGGCCAGGTAATGATATCCGACTTCATGCGGATCGCAAAAAAACCATCATTAGCCCCTTCCATGGTGCCCCAGCGGAAGTAGCTCTCTTCACGCTCACATGGCATGTAGAGGTCGATCCGCGGGCGGTGAATGGCACCGCCTGAGGGCAGTTTTTTGAAGGCTTCTTCCTGCACTCGGATACAGTCCTCCATGGTGAGGAGTTCAGCGGCTATCTGGTTGTCGATAATCAGCATACGCTAGCCTCCCGTAGCCCTATTGATGATGCCCGCCATGCCAGCTAACACATGAGCGGTGTCGGGTATCGTTTTTCCTCTACCTCACGACAAAGACAATGTCCAGGTCTGCCGGAAAGCCGGCATTGATTTTAATCCTCCTGTGCTCCGTTGCCACTTGCCGGCTGTTGTATTGCACGCGGTGGACACAACCGATTCACAAGCAAAAGGCGGAGAGCGGTTGAACTCGTTGGATCTCTCGAAAAGGCTTAGCCGGTACTCACTGACAGGAGAGGACTTGTACCTTACAGGTCATAGGACCGAGCCTCTGTGGTAACACCGGCCAAGTTATATCCAACACGGGGTTTGAGTCCCCCTGTTCGACCGAGGGAAAGAGCTGCCGCTTCTCCCCTTTGGAAACCCCATTGGCTTTGTGCCCGCCTCAAGAGGCGGGGTTTACATTGAATCAAGCTATATTTACATCAACCACAGGGCTTCAGACCAGGAAATCAACCCAAGGAAAGACCGGCCGCTGACCCTCGTCCGCAATCCCATCCGTGATGTGCTCGCGGCATGCCGAGGGATACCCTCATGATCACAAACGAAGTAGGTGTCAGGGTTTAGATTTGAAGGCGTTCCGATAATCCTCCCAGGCCTTCTTCCCTGCTCGTCCAAAAACCTTTTCGCGAAGACCGGGAGCATACTCCGCAGGGATATAATTGATCTTTTCCGTATACGAAGGCTTGACGCGTGTACCCCGGGCCCGCAGTTCATCCGCCAGGGCAAGGTTGTTCAAAACGCTCTCGATCTCCGTGTGATCTGTCCACATTGCCTTGTAGGCAATTTTTCCCTCCTTATCGACGATGTAGATCATATTGGGCATAATCCCGTAAACTCGGTGGACCGTGCCTTCCAGGTCATCCACCAGGATCGGATTCTGGATACCGTCTTGATCCTTGCAATCACGAGCGTTTTGGACTTTTTGCCCCCAGCTCCTTTGAGGACCATAGTGTTCCCCGGGATGAGGTTCACGTACATAGACGGTAAAGAACTCCACATTTTTACCCCGATACCGGGCATAGAGTTGGTTGAGGGGCGAGACCTCGCCCACAAACGGCGGTCACGTGATGCTCCCGAACTCTAAAAGGACATGTTTTTGACCGCGGTAACTTGACAGGCGGACACATTCCCCCTCGAGCGAGGTTAACTCAAAGTCAGGTGCTTCGTCGCCGGCACGCAATTGTTCCTTAAACAACTTTGTTTTACCAGCCCCTTCCGAGCGGGTAAAAGTATCATAGTTATACGCAATGCCCTGTTCAGATATCGCTTCCATTAGAATCACCTCCAACTGAGAAGAAGTTTGTTGGAACCTACGCACAGCGAAAATGCTGGCCTTCGTATAACAAACCCGCAATCTGAGTTCAAGAGCCTCGGGTTGGTAAAATTCCTGAGCCTTGCGGATTTTATTCCTACAACTTCCAATGCTTGTCCGTGCGACGCTTCTTCGCACGCCGCTGTTCTCTTTCTGTAACTGCGAGGTGAATTTTCTTTTCTTTGAGCTCAGACCTTAACTTTTCCGTCTCCGCCAAAATTCGTTCCAGAAGCGATCTGCTCTCTTCTTCTTTGGCCCGCATCAACGCGTTCTTTTCGCATAACTCCTGGTCCCGGAGTTTTAAAAGAGCGTCTTTCTCCCTTAATCGATCTTCAAAATCACTGGTCTGCCCGGCCAGTTTTTCTTCCAGTTCTTTGATCAGAGATTCCCTCGTCTGAAGCATTTCAACTCTCTCTGTAAGCTCGGCCTCTAACCCGACTATTTCCGACTCGAGATGCCCTATGACCTGCTCGGCATGTTGCGCCTCAGCCGTAGTCGAGCTCTTCGCCTGCTTGAGGTCCAACTCAATCCCGTAGGTCTGGGTTAAAAGAACCTCTTTGAGCTTGCTTATTTCCAGATTTAAGAGGCTAAACGGATTGTTGTCGGTTTCTTTGAAAAGGTCCATATGCCAGAGTTTGGATACCCCTCTTTGTTTGTAAAACCCTAACGTGGGCACCGGCCTCCCGACCGAGTAACTGTCAGAAAAACCACTAGCCAAATTCGTGCCATTTCAGAAAGATAAAAATTTAATAAAATCAATAAGTTACAAACCGCCATTTTTTGCGACGTGCCCACAAGCGTCGGTTTTATGCTTTTCAGACAAAAAATGTTCCCTCTGTGGAAGTCTCATCTTCCCTCTCGCAGGCAGAGAGGAACTACGATGGGAACCGTAATGAGTTTTTCTCTATGGTTCCTAGCATGAGCCAATGGCTGTGATGAAAGTGGCGATCTCCTCACTGCTTCCGAACGGGGTCGGGTGCCTAGATTGTTATTTTCTTGTTATTGGTAGAAGAGAGGCTCGAGGCACAGTGAAGGGTTGAGTCTAGATAACATCACGGGAGCTCGGTAGGGGGGCGATGGTTAATGCGAGTGACTTTCCAACCACCTTCATGACTATAGGTAAGGTAATTCACTCCACAGGGATCAAGTTGAAAAGATCGTTGATTTAGAGGCGTGTCTGTAATGCGACACAAAACAGCCAAAATGGGAAACCTATGGCTGACTATGACTACTGTTTCTTCAGGTCGATGGCTCTCTATGATCCGATTCATCCCGTCCCATGTCCTATGTTCCACATCTATAAGCCTTTCTCCTCCCGGGATGGTTAATTCTGCAGGTGCGTCTCTCCACTTTTCCACGAGGTCAGGAAAGGCAGCGCGGATATCAGGAAAGGTTAATCCCTCAAGGTCTCCATGATTGAGTTCGCGAAAATTCTCTTCAATATTGACCGCTAGGTTGTGTAACTGGCTTATGGCACCTGCGGTCTGGAGGGCCCTTTTCAGATCACTGGAATAGACGGCATCAATTTTCTCTCTGCTGAGATATATGGCTGTATCTTTGGCCTGTTGCGTTCCTGTTCGGTTAAGATCCAAATCCGCTGCCCCTTGACAGCGCCCTTGCAGATTCCAATCGGTTTCCCCATGGCGTAGTAAGAGAATTTGCATGGTTCTGTTATCAATAGAACTTTCTAACGATTTTCAGTGCGAAATCAAAGCACCAGTGAAACCATCGGGGGGCTACAGCTTGATATCCGCTTTGGCCTTGAGATCCTCGACAAATTTCTGCAAAGCCCGCTTTCTTTTTTCTTTTAGTGCTTGTTCTTTTAATTGTTTTTTCTCTTTTCCAAAGCGTTTCATATCCGCCCCCTGTGTTCCTTTAAAGGCAAGCAGGTAAACCGCCTTTGTTTGGGTGTAGATTCGCTTCGGGACAGATTGCGCCGTGGTTAAGGGTAGCTCTCCCGGCTTGACTTCGTTCAGAGGACCAATCTTAGGGAGCTGAGGGGCGTTGCGAAGAAACCAGCCGGTCTCCTCTACAGAGAGGTTGTATTTTTGAGCGATGCTTTTGATATCTTTTTCCTTTTTCAGTTGTGTCAGTAACAATTCGGCTTTTTGGCTTGCCAGTTTGAATGCCTTCACGTCCCTAAGTTTTTTCTCTAGTTCTCCACGGACTCCATCAAGCGGAGGAACGAAGGATTTTTTTCTATTTTTGAGTTTCAGGAGGTAGTAGGCGCGGGGCCCCTCTATAACAGGGCTGATCTCCCCCGAAACAAGCGAGAAGGCCGTCTTATTAAATTCCTCGACGGAACCCAACTTCGGCAGCACCTCAGAACGGCTGAACCAGGGGCTAAGGGTGAGGGGAATCCCTCTTTGTTTCGCCAAAATGGAAAGCTCCGTTCCCGAGATCGCCTT
This sequence comes from Binatia bacterium, assembly GCA_046757725.1. Lineage (GTDB taxonomy): Bacteria > Desulfobacterota > Binatia > UBA9968 > UBA9968 > JBHHYU01. The sequence continues at coordinate 12,424 of JBHHYU010000013.1, read as the reverse complement.
TTCTCTGTCCGCATCAGCGGCGTTGCCAGCGTCGGTTCTTCCCCGATTTGCTTTGATAGCCCGGACGATCTCCTCCGTCGCTTCCTTGAGGCTTGTGGTCTTTTCTCCCGTTGTTTCTTCCACCTTAAGGATATGATACCCAAGAGGGGTCTCCACCACGTTGCTGACTTCGCCTTTCTTTAATGCAAAGGCCACCTTATCTAGCTGAGGAAGCATTTGTCCCTTCGTAAAGAAACCCATGTCTCCCCCTTGGGCACCACTTGGGTCGTCAGAAAACTTTTTTGCCAGCAGGGTAAAGTCGCCTCCGGCTTGGGCTTGCTGAAGAACTCCTTCCGCCTTTGTGCGTATCTTCTTTATTTGCTGGAGATCCGCCCCATCGGGGATGCGGAAAAGAATCTGGCGCAGGTGTGCAGTCTTAGGCTGGTGAAATTGAGTATCTCGGTAGAGATTATAATAGTCTTCAATTTCTTTTTCGCTTACCTGAACTGAGGAGCTAAAATGCGCGAAGGGGTAAGTTGAGTATTCTACCTGAACCCTCGCGGGTTCCCGTACTGTTTCTTTGTTCCGTTCGTAATAGGTTTTAACCTCCTCCGAGGTTACTCTGGCTTGGGGTAGAAAGTCTTTTGCCTGCAGGCGAATAAAGTAAAGGGCGATTTTCTCTTGTTCTAGGCGGTATCGGTCCTCTACTTCGGCGTCTGAAACAAGAGAGCTATCCTGAACAATATCGTAGAGCTTTTGAATAGTAAGCTGTTCGCTTTGTTCTACCTCAAATCTCCCGGGGGTTAGCCGCCGCGTGCGAAGGACCCTTAGATAACGGTCCTTGTTAAAACGACCGTTCACCTGAAAATTCGGATTGCCGGCGATCGCATCTATAAGTTCCGCGTTTGTCGCTTGGAGTCCGAGCCTCCGCGCTTCCTGAAGCAGTAATGTCTTTTGGATCAACTGGTCCAGGATAACCCCTCTGAGGTTGAGCGCCTGGATCGTCTCCGGTGTTAACTTCCCTTTAAAAAGGTTCCGATAGAACTCAAGGAGTCTTTGATAGGAGATTTCGAACTCTCTCTGGCTAATGGCCTCTCCGTTCACCCGTGCGAGACTGTCCTGCCTTGACTGATCAAGGTTAGGCCCGGCCCCATAAAATAGGACAAAAACGAGGGTAATGATCCCGATCAAAAAGATAATAACCCAGGACCTCTTTCGCTTTCGCAACACGTCGAGCATTCGATTATTTACTCCCTAACGTAAGTTTTTATTTAGAGGGATTCTGCTCCCCCGCCACACCTAGTTTTTATACCATTGCTCAGAATCTCGGGCAATGCCCGCTGATTTTAGGGTGTTCTTTGCTTCATCTTGCTTGCCAAAGCCAAATCTGTTATTTCTGGGAGGTCTATTCTCGATCTTCTCAAAGCAACAAGGAGTTTTCTGGATGCTGGATGCCCTCTTTGGCTTTTTTTCCAATGATCTTGCTATTGATCTCGGAACAGCCAATACGCTGATTTATGTTAAAAATGAGGGGATTGTCTGTAACGAGCCTTCAGTCGTTGCGGTACAACAAACGAACGACCGTACCGGGAAAAGGGTTCTAGCCGTCGGCACGGAGGCGAAAAAGATGCTCGGCAGGACTCCCGGTAGCATTGTCGCCATACGCCCACTGAAGGATGGTGTGATCGCCGATTTTGAGATCACAGAGGCTATGCTACGGTACTTTATACTGAAGGTTCACAACCGACGGACTCTAGTTCGCCCTCGGATCATCATTGGAGTTCCTTTCGGGATAACAGAAGTGGAAAAGCGAGCCGTCCGGGAATCGGCTGAGTCGGCTGGTGCAAGGGAAGTGTATCTTATTGAGGAGCCGATGGCAGCTGCCATCGGGTCCGGGCTCCCAATCACTGAGGCAACCGGAAATATGATCATCGACATTGGAGGCGGGACAACTGAGGTAGCGGTCATTTCTCTTGCCGGAATTGTCTTTTCCCGCTCGGTCCGCGTCGGCGGGGACAAGATGGACGAATCCATCGCCCAATTCATAAAAAGAAAGTACAACCTGTTGGTTGGGGAAAGAACCGCTGAGTTGATTAAGATCACTATCGGCTCTGCGTATCCGGGAGATGAGTTCCAGACGATGGAGATCAAGGGTCGTGACTTTGTAGCCGGCGTACCCAAGACCGTGGTCATTACGGACGAGGAAATTCGTGATTCTCTACTGGAACCGATCAATCAAATTGTAGAGGCCGTGCATCTTTCGCTGGAGAGAACCCCGCCCGAACTGGCCTCGGACATCGTGGACCGCGGGATTGTACTTGCCGGGGGTGGTGCACTGCTCAGAAACTTGGACACGTTGCTTAAAGAAGAAACGGGCCTGCAGGTTATGCTTGCCGATGATCCGCTGACGGCGGTTGTCATGGGCGCAGGAAAGGCCCTAGATGAGATTTCGTTACTGAAGGAGGTAGCCGTTCAATAGACGCGTAAAGCATGGTGCTTGAACACGTCTTTTGTCGGGAGTTGAGCCTCCCATGTTCGCTTTTCTTCGTAGAAATCAGGTCCTGCTGACTTCCCTCCTCTGTATTCTGTTTTCTTTCATGATTCTCACTGCAGCGGCTAGAGGTCACCTAAGGAGGGACCCGATTGGGCCCCTCCTGTTGGGATTGATGCGTCCCTTCCAAATAGGTATCCGGGTAACCGTGATAAGACTTAAGATGATCGGGCAGAATTTTGTGTTGATGAAGAATCTCGCTTCCGAGAATGAAGCATTGAGAAGGCACATCATCGACCTCGAGGCGGAAAGAGATCACCTCTTGGAAGCCGAGGTCACCAATCGTCGCTTACGGCGGCTATTGGAATTCCGCTCCCACTTACCTTCTACGCCTTTGACTGCATCCGTAATAGCAAACAGCGCGAGTACTTGGTCTCAAAGCTTTATCCTAGATCGAGGGCGCAAAGACGGTGTGCTCAAGGGAATGGCTGTGGTTTCTCCGGTCGGGGCGGTGGGGCAAGTGGTTTCTGTAACGTCGAGAAACGCAAAGGTTTTGCTCATTACGGATTCGTACAGCGGCGTGGATGTCATCGTTCAGAGAAGTCGTGCGCGGGGCATCGTGTCAGGTTCTCTGGATAACGGGGTCATCATGAAGTATATGAAAAGAAGTGAAGATATTCAGAAGGGGGACCGATTGATCACCTCAGGGTTGGGTGAGGTCTTTCCCAAAGGCATTTTAGTCGGAACAGTAACCAGGGTACGCAAAAAAAGCTTCGGGCTGTTCCAAGACGTAGAAGTCACCCCGGCGGTTAATCCATCGCAGATTGAGGAAGTTTTCGTCGTCTCCGCTAAATCGGATCCAAAGAGAAACTAGGAATGTCTCTGCAACAATTCCTACACTGAACCCCTATGAAGCTGCCTCTGCTTTTTTTGTTTGTCGGTTTTTTCTTGCTCCTTATACAGACAACCTTTCTGCATGTTCTCCCTCTGGGTCCCATAGTCCCGGATTTGATCCTTGTACTTTGTGTATATTGGGGATTAAATTATCCTACGGTGAGTGCCGTCCTAGGGTGCTTTATCTTCGGTTATTCCGTGGATGTGTTCTCTAGCCCTATTTTAGGTATCAATGCGTTTGCCATGTCGCTGGTATTTCTGGCTGTTTATCTGGGTTCTCGACATATCTGGGTTCCCAACCCTCTTTTAAGCGCTTTGGTCGTCTTTTTCGCATCATGGATTAAAGGTGCAGTTTTGATCATTATCTGGACCTTTTTCCTGGCGGTGGATGGTATGTCGATTAGAGTCCTTAGGTATCTTTTCTTAGAGGCCCTTTTTTCAGCGATACTAGCGCCCGCACTTTTTTACCTTCTCCGGCGTAGCCAGAGTTCCTTGGAACGCATACCCATATCCCTGTAACGATCTCATGTTTACCCTTACCTCTCAAAAAGAGGTTGCCCCGGAGTTTCGCCGGCGTACGCATCTCCTGATAACAGTCACGTCGATCTTTTTTCTTTTCCTGCTGGGTCGCCTCTTGGTCCTACAGTTTTTTCAAGGGGAGCGCTTCACTTATCTCTCTAAAAACAACCGCATCCGGATAAAAAAAATCCCCGGGACGAGGGGGATGGTCTTTGACCGGAATGACCGATTGCTGATCGACAGTCATCCTTCGTTCGACCTTCTCTTTGTACCTGAAGACGCGACGGAGCCAAAAGTCACGCTCCGGTATTTAGCTCGTTCTCTCGGAGAAAAGGAAGACAAGTTTCTCGTTCTTCTCGACAGGTACAAGATGCGGCCACCCTTCAAGGAAATCGTATTGGAAAGAGACATCGACTGGAATTCTGTGGTAACCGTGGAATCGCACCAGCTTGAGCTGCCTGGTGTGACACTATGGATTCGTCCTAAGCGGAGCTATCTCGACCACCGCGCTGGTGCCCACGTCCTAGGTTACGTGGGTGAGATCAGTCCTCGACAGCTAAAGGCCCAGAGAAAAAGCGGATATACGTTAGGGGACGAGATCGGTAAATTCGGCCTGGAGAAAAATTGGGAGGATGTCCTACGGGGCCAGAATGGGGGGCAACAGGTCGAAGTCGATGCCCTGGGCCGACAGGTCAAGATTGTTCATGAAGTGAAAGACGTCCCAGGGTACAATGTTTTTTTGACTCTGGATCAAACCCTTCAAGAAACCGCCACCCAAGCCCTTGAGAAAAAAGCCGGAGCCATCGTAGCTTTGGATATCCATACTGGAGCCATCCTGGCTCTGGTGAGTTCGCCGGCCTTCGACCCTAATGTCTTTGCCCGGGGAATCACTTCCGAGGCCTGGCATGCCCTCATACAGGATCACAGGCATCCTCTCAACAATCGAGCTATCCAGGGGCAATATCCCCCAGGTTCTACCTTTAAGATCGTTGTTGCCATAGCGGCCCTAGAGGAAGGTCTGATCCAACCCCAGACCAGCATCTTTGACCCCGGCTTCTTGATGGTGGGCAAACGCCGGTTCCGCTGTTGGAAGGCGGGGGGGCACGGTTGGGTAAATCTAAATCGGGCGATTATTGAATCGTGCGATGTCTATTTTTACCAGCTCGGTCAGCGCGTGGGTGTCGACCGGATTGCCCAATATGCTCGTGCCTTGGGACTCGGTGAGAAAACCGGGGTCGCCCTCGATGGAGAAAAGGCCGGCTTGATTCCCAACTCAATCTGGAAAAAGCATCGGTTTGGCGAGCCCTGGTATCCGGGGGAAACACCATCCATTGCGATTGGTCAGGGGTACGTGACCGTTACTCCTCTCCAGATGGCAAACCTTATGGCTGCTGTAGCCAACGGAGGAACACTTTACCGCCCCTGGTTCGTCCGCAGGGTAGAATCTCTGCACGGCACGTTGATCCGTGAGTACGGTCCCGAGAAGGTCCATTCGCTAGCCTTAAAAAAGACCACCCTACAAACTATCCACAGAGCCCTGCGGGATGTGGTCAATAGCGAACGAGGTACAGGCCAGAGGGCACGCTCTAATCTGGTGAAAATCGCCGGAAAGACGGGGACGGCCCAGGTGACTCGGATGCGCGGGCAAGTCGTCAAGAGTAAGCACCTCCCTTATGAGATTCGGGACCACGCCTGGTTTGTAGCGTACGCTCCCGTAGAGAAGCCAGAGATTGCAGTGGCCGTGTTGGTAGAACACGGTGGCCATGGGGGTTCTGCGGCCGCGCCGCTGGCGAAGAGCTTGATTGAAAAGTATTTCTTGCTGAAGCGTAACCCGTCTGGGGAAAAGGATCCCGGCCGGCAGGAAGGGGCACATGCAGATTGACCGCAGACTCGCTTCCCATTTCGACTGGGTGATTTTTAGCCTCGTCCTAGCACTGGTGATGCTGGGCATTCTGACCATCTACAGCGCAGCGTACAGCACCACAGAGGGGCATGCGGGAGGCTTAGCCCTAAAACAACTCTATTGGCTGATCATCGGCATAGTCGCCATGCTGGTCGCCCTAACCGTGGATTATCACCAACTGGATCATATTGCCTACCCCTTCTACGGGATCGTACTTACATTGCTCTCGCTTGTTATGGTTGTTGGATCTGTGGGCGGAGGTTCCCAGCGTTGGCTGAATCTTGGTTTTTTCACTTTGCAGCCCTCAGAACTCGCTAAGCTGGCAATTGTGTTGCTCTTGGCCAAGTATCTGCAGTACGATGAACCTCATGAAGGATATCGCCTGCGTGATCTCTGGGCGTTGTTTTTCCTATCCGCACCCTTGATTCTTCTGACCTTGGCACAACCTGATCTTGGGACTGCTGTAATCCTCTCCCTTGTGTTTCTAAGCGTTATCCTCATGGGAGGCTTGCAACTTCGCTCTGTTTTCTACCTGGTTGCGACCGGAGTCATTTTGATGCCCATCGGCTGGCTTTTTTTAAAACCATACCAGCAGAAACGCATCTGGACCTTTCTCAATCCAAATCTCGACCCTCTTGGGGCAGGTTACCATGTGATCCAATCTGAGATTGCCATCGGTTCCGGAAGGTTGTTAGGCAAAGGCTATCTTTTGGGAACGCAAAATCAGCTTGACTTTTTACCGGCACAACATACAGATTTTATCTTTTCCGTCCTGGCCGAGGAATGGGGGTTTGTAGGTTGCTTCATACTCTTGGGACTTTACTTTATGTTGATCACTTTTTCCTTACGGGTGGTAGCACGGGCTAAAGATCGTTTTGGGGCACTTTTGGTTTTTGGGATGATCAGCATCTTTTTCTGGCAGATCGTTATCAATGTAGCCATGGTAACGGGGCTTTTACCTGTGGTGGGCATCCCCCTTCCTCTGTTGAGCTATGGAGGCTCTTCTCTAGTATCCATGATGATGGCAGTCGGTTTAATCATGAATGTGAGTGTGCGCCGGTTCACTTTTTACTAGGCTAGCGCCTTCTCGATAGCATCGATCAGCTTCGCTTTGGGAACAGCTCCTACGATCTGCTCCTTTACGGTACCTCCCTTAAGGATGATCAGGTTGGGAATTCCACGCACGCCGTACCGGGAAGGGATCATCGGATTATTATCCACGTTGATTTTGGTCACTTTAAGCCTACCTTCGTATTCCCCCGCGATTTCATCAACCACGGGTGCGATAGATTTACATGGTCCACACCAGGGTGCCCAGAAATCAATAAGCACGGGCAGATCCGATTGAACGACCTCGGCCTCGAAGTTATTGTCTCCTACCTCTATGATTTTTGCCACGATCTACACCTCTCTTTCATTTTAATATTATGACCTTTTGGAAGAGGAGATCAAAGAGTCGAGAGAAACTTGAGTAGCGTCAGCACTCCAAAACCCGTACCCCCCTTGGGGCACGTCGTCTTCTCCTTCTCCGCAAAGGCCGGCCCGGCAATATCAAGATGGACCCATGGTATGTCGCCTACGAATTCCTGGAGAAACAGGGCGGCGGTAATGGCACCGCCATAGGAGCCACCGATATTTTTGATGTCGGCGACACTGCCTTTAATCTGCTCTCTGTATTCTTTAACCAGAGGGAGTTGCCAGAGCTTCTCACCCGCTTCTCGGCCACAGCGGATGAGATGTTCTACCAACGACCGACGATTGCCAAAAATCCCTGCAACTTCAGCTCCCAGCGCGACCATACACGCACCCGTGAGAGTCGCTAAGTTAATCATGTAATCAGGCTTCCCTTTGGCCGCCAACGCCAGGGCATCCGCCAGAATTAATCTTCCCTCCGCATCCGTATTCAAGACCTCAACCGTTTTGCCGTTCAGGTACCGGATTATGTCACCTGGTTTTTGCGCACGTCCGCCGGGCAAGTTGTCCGTGGTCGGAATGTAACCCGTAACCTCGACCTCGGGACGAAGAATGGGTAATCTACTCATAGTTCCGATAACCGCAGCTCCACCTGCCATATCCAGTTTCATCGTCTCCATGGATTTGGCAGGTTTCAAAGAGAGACCACCGGAATCAAAGGTGATCCCCTTACCAATGAGAGCAACCTTCTTTTTCACCCGTGCAGGTGTATAATGAATGACGATAAACCTGGGCTCTTCTGCGCTTCCGCGGTTGACCGCCAAGAGTCCCGCCAACCTCATTGCCTGAATTTTTCTTTTGTTCCATACCTCGACGGTGAGTCCCCGACCCCGACAATGACGTTCAGCTTGTTCTCCCAGATAATGGGCCGTAGTCATAGAGGGAGGTTCGTTAACGAGGTCGCGAGCCAGGAAAACACCAGGGATTAAATCCTGAGCCAGGCGCGACGAACGATCCATCACCAAGCTTCTTCTGAGGCCACGTCGGAAGAGGGTAAGACTCCGAAGTGTCGCAGAGGTTTTCCGGTCGGATCGATATTTCTTGAACTCATAAGAGGCCATCTGAGTTCCCTCGATGATCGCTCCGGTAACACCCTCTGAAGCTCCGTCAGGTGATAGAAAAAAAGCTATCTCTTCAGCTCCGGCCCCCCTGGCCTCCTTGACCGCACGGCCCGCGGCGTTTCTCCAAGAGTCTAATTCAATGTCGTGTTTTTTCCCCATCCCTACGAGAAGTACATAGAAGGAGGGAAGCAGTTCTGCGGTGCCGTGGAGTAATGTGGAGCCTTCAGCTCCCTGAAATCTGGTCTTTTTGATTTGTCTCGAAAGCCTACCCTTCAAGAGCCGATCTAACTTGCGGAGCACGGAGTCTTCCAACTCCTTTTCTCTCACAGGGAGCACTAAGAGATCTGTTTTGATTCTTTCTGGACTAATATCTTTGAACTTGATTTCCATTGCAAGATGCCCCTCTTAGCTCTTTTGACGAATAAGGTTCATAAATTCGTTTCGTGTCTCTTGCCGGTCCCTAAAAGCCCCCAGAAGTGTACTGGTAATAATCAGAGAGTTTTGCTTTTCCACTCCCCTCATTCTCATACAGAGATGTTCCGCCTCAATCACTACAGCTACCCCCAGGGGCTTCAGTTTCTCCATTACAATGGTGGCAATCTGACTTGTTAGGCGCTCCTGGACCTGGAGTCTTCGGGCGTAAACATCCACCAAACGGGCTAACTTCGACACACCTACAATCTTGTGACGGGGGATATAGGCCACATGGGCCTTACCGAAAAAAGGGAGCAAGTGATGCTCGCACAGGGAGAAGAAGTCGATGTCCTTCTGGACAATCATTTCTTCGTACTCCTCGGTAAACAAAGCATCATTGATTATTTTTTCAGGAACCATTTGATATCCACGCGTAAGATAGGTCAGCGACTCTATTACCCTAGAGGGGGTTTTTTTAAGGCCCTCCCGTTCCGGGTCCTCCCCGATAAACTCCAGGATCGAGCGTACATGGTCTTCCATTTTCTTCTCCACTGGAAATTGGATTTGTGAGATGTCATTCCGTCACCATTTGTGACGGATGAAAATTGGAAAAAAACTACCACTTACCCAAAGTGAGGTCAATCCGTGTAATGGATCGTGGAGATCGGGCTAAAGTTTCTTGATCAACCACTCAGGGGTAAAGCGGATCGCATAGATATTGAGATAGGTGATATAGTCAGTGATCAGAAGCATTCCGACGATGACCAACAGGACACCGCCGCCAACGTGAACCGCTTGAATGTAGCGTCGAAAACTCTGCGAAAACTGGAAAAACGAGTTGATGGCCATCGCGCTGAGAAAAAAAGGCACAGCCAGCCCCGCTGCATAGCCAGCGAGAAGAAGGGCACCTCTTCCCACCTCCCCGGAGGTCCCAGCCAGTGCAAGAATGGCACCTAAAATCGGCCCCACACAGGGGGTCCAGGCCACCGCGAAAGTGATTCCCACCAAGGCCGACCCCAGATAACCCGCAGGTTTGTCCTTTAAGTCAAACTGTAGATAACGATCCAGTAGCGACAACTTGAAAAACCCTATGAGGTAAAACCCCACAAGCACGATTAAGCTACCCCCTAGGATACGAATCAAACTGCGGTAACTTATAAATAGGCTCCCTAAGAAACTTGCCGACATCCCGAGAGAGACAAAAACCAACGAGAAACCGAGGATAAACGCCAGCGAGTTCAATAACACTCGCCAACGCACGCGACTCTCGACTTCAACAGCGCGCATCTCTTCCAGAGAAACTCCTGAGACGAAAGAGAGGTAGGAAGGAATCAGCGGCAAAACACAAGGGGAAAGGAAAGAGAAGATTCCTGCCGTAAAGGCAACGAATATATTTACGTCGGTCATTGTTTTTCGTCCAACAGCGCCTTAATCAGTTTCCTCGCCCCACGATTGTACCACTCAGCGGGTCCCCAGGCTCTTGCTAGACCTTCCCCTTCACGTCCGATGAGATAAGTGGCCGGCAATCCCCATGCGCCGTAGAGAAGGCCTACTTGGCCGTCCGGGTCAAAAACTACTGGATAAGTTAGTTTAAGCTCCCGGATGAAACTCAGAGCATGTTTCCGAATGTCTTTTACGTTAACTGCAAGGATAACAAAACCCTTACCTTTAAACTCCTGATAGAGACGCTCCATGGCAGGCATCTCTGCGCGACAAGGTACACACCAACTGGCCCAAAAATTTAGAAAAACCAGTTTTCCCCTGAAATCCTTCAATGACAGCTTCTTCCCCGCCATGCTCGGAAGGGTAAAATCCGGGGTTGGAGCGCTACCTCTCATCGGTTCCAAATTCGGCACCAGCTTCTTGTAGTTTATCACCCGACCTTGAGCCTCGGAACTCCAGGCCTGAGCCATTCCAAGGCACAACACAAGCACAAATAAGAAACCCACCCATTTAATCTTGTCACCCATCATAAACTTTTAACCTTTACAGATATTGTTGACGTTTGCGCTTAGAGTACAGACGCAAACAGAGGATCTACCCCGACACTGAGATAAACACAACCGCTTTTAGCTTACCCCCGCACACGATAATAGGCAATGCGTGGGCAAGGATAAGCCACAAACCATGTGCTTAACAAACAGAAACTCACGAAGAAAAGTTCCCTCTCTTGTTTTGTCCGCTCATACCTCCATTCCTTCTCCCGGGCCACCGGAGAAATCCGCAACAAGGTTCTCTTCCCCCAACTTTTGGACCAGCCAGCGGTGTATATCCCCGACGATCATCTCCTCCTCCGACTCACCTATCAGCCAGTGAGCATGGTTGGGATATTCCTTCAGGTCAGCACCAAGCTGCCGTGCCATCTCACGCAGGGAAGTCAGGGGCACCATTCGATCCTCCTCGCCACCAACCACTAGAACAGGGCAAGAAATACGCTCCAGATCGACTCGAATACGACGCCACAAAAACTCATTCACAAGGTAACCCGATTCCGGAACCATAAGCTTAAGAAGCTCCGCATGCCGATATCTGGGCCATGAGGGTAAAAAGCTTCGACTGAAATCTTTCTCCGTCAGACTGAACGGCCGTCGTAAAAAAACCAACGGCATGTATTTAAGCCGGAGCATCCGGAGTTCATATGTAGTGTCCTTCTCCAAGCCAGCAGTAGGAACGGATGAGATGAGAACCGTGGCGGAGACTCTTTCTACCTTGGCCAGCTCCTGTGCCAGTAACCCGCCTAGACTATGAGCCACAAGTACCGGAGGGCGAGAGAACGTCCGTATAACACGCTTGAGATCGTCCAGACAGTCCTGAAACTTCAGTTGCTTGAGAATCTGACCCGACCCTTCCTCGGCTCGCCCTCTTAAATTAATTGCCACACAGTCCCATCCGAGATTGGAAAAATGGGTTGCCCATTTCCGCCAGCACCAACTGCCACTCCAACAGCCGTGGATGAAAACGAGAGAAGATTTGAATTTTTGCCTCTCTGGAGGTGATCGATCCGTAAGAAGGCTACCCATCCATGTTTTCACCGCCGGAACCTAGACAAATTTTTATTCATAGAACTCCTAACAAACAAGGCCCTCCGGTTGTTCAACTCGGAGGGCCTTGTTCTCTGGGTAGCTAGAACAGCTACCCTGTCGCCTGAGATAAGGAGGGTTTAATTCACCACCACTCCACCTCTCAACAAACTTTACCTCTTCTTCTTTTTCTTTTTAGCTACTTTCTTCTTGGCCTTTTTCTTTGCAGCCATAAGCACCTCCTTTTAGGATTCCCGGGGGTGGGTATCTATGGAAGAGGAAGAAACTTACTACTCAGGCGAAGACGTGATTCGGTAGAAACCCTCCCACATTTTGTAGGTAAACAAATTATAACGACACAATCCGTTGTATGTCAAGAAAAAAATGATATTTTACAAAAATATTTCTCTTTTTTTCTTAGCTAAAGCTAAACGCTTTTATAGTAAATTATTGTGCTGGGGCATTAAGTTATGCAACACAAAAAATAACAGATCGTTTTATAATGTACCCATGTTATGTTCCTAAAACGATAGCTCGTAATTGCAAAAACGCAAAGCTAATAATACGGGTATTTGCTATGTATCCGTTGCTGGGGTATGAGGTAAAGGAAAAAAATTTCGAGGAAATTCATGATTGACTTTTTTATCAAAGGGGGGATCTTCATGTACCC
>JBHHYU010000012.1:0-57586 GCA_046757725.1 Binatia bacterium | reverse complement strand
TTGAATGGATGAAAGACTTCCCGCCAGTAGCAGAGTCATCCCCCGAGCTCAGAGATAAGGTGCGGCAGAAGTGGAAGCGTGTGATTGAGGGGTAATGTCCAAGCGCGGGTTTCGATTCGTTGGGCAAAGCGTTCCCAGAGTTGATGGGGTTGAAAAAGTAACAGGACAAGCTAAGTTTACCGGAGACCTCGTCATCCCTGGGATGCTCCATGGAAAAGTTCTTCGTAGCCCCTATCCCCACGCCCGAATCACTAAAGTAGATCCGAAAGAGGCGGAAGCCTTCCCCGGTGTAGTTGCGGTGCTCACCGCCGCCGATATTTCGGACATTAATCCTTATTATAACGGGCGTCCAGTCATAGCAATCGGCAAAGTGCGTTATGTAGGGGAACCTGTAGCTGCGGTTGCAGCGGTGGATGAGGAGACCGCTCAAGAGGCCCTTTCTCTTATCACAGTCGATTACGAAGAGCTCCCTGCAGCCGTGGGATTAGAGGCTGCTCTGCAGCCGGGAGCGCCGCTGATCCACGAAAAACAAGACAGCAACATCTGCAGCCACGAACATGTAGAAAAGGGAGATGTGGGACAGGGGTTTGCCGAGTCGGATGAGGTCTTTGAGGATACTTTTACCTTCCCCATGGTCTATCATTACACAATGGAGCCCCACTCTGTCGTCGCCGATTTCAAGGAAGACGGAGTAACGGTCTGGTCGTCTGCTCAACACCCTTTCCAGGTTCGTGGCGATGTGGCCCGTATCTTTTGTCTTCCCCTTGACAGAGTACGGATGGTTATTTCCTATCTGGGGGGCGGTTTTGGCAGCAAGTCCTACACGAAATTTGAGCCGCTGGTTGTAGCACTGTCTCGTAAGGCTCGACGGCCCGTGCGGATCTGCAATACTGTCAATGAGTCAATGCTCACGGTGAGGAGACACGCGACCAGGATTCGGCTAAAGACAGGTGTCAAAAGAGACGGGACCCTGGTCGCGCGTGAGGCAGAAATTTACCTTGATACGGGTGGCTATCCGGACAACGGCCCTGCAGTCGCCATCCGAGCGGCCACACGAGTCTTAGGGCCCTACCGGTATCCTCATATCCGAAGCGACGCCTATTCCGTCTATACCAATTCCGGCGGGGCGGGCTCTTTTCGCGCCATCGGCGCACCCCAGTCGATCTTCGCCTCCGAATCGCAATTAGACATTATCGCTTCGAAGTTGGGGATCGATTCGGCAGAACTAAGACTGAAAAATCTTCTCAAGAAGGGCGAAGCGATGCGCCCTAAGCTCAGGGGAATGGACGCGAACCTTGCTTCGAGCTTGAAGAAGCTTGTATCCGCAAGTCAGTGGAGGCGCCGGTCCAGGAAAAAAGGCGCTGCTGTGGGTCTGGCGGTCGGTGCGACCAACGCCGGGGCCACGCCAATTTCCGTGGCTATGGCCCGACTTCAGGCGGACGGTGCTGTAAGGCTGCTGGCCGGGAGTACCGAAATGGGACAGGGTGTGAGAACCGTTCTTTCCCAAATAGCCGCCGAGGAGCTGACGATTCCTATCGAATCGTTCCGTTTGGGCGGAGCAGATACTTCCGTAACTCCATACGACAGCTCCACAGGCTCAAGTCGCTCAACGACCCTTATGGGGACCGCCGTTCAAGCAGCCTCGCGGGATCTTAAAAAACAGCTCGTAAAGATTGCCGCAGAAGCCTTCGGCGTTCGGGCCAGCCAGGTCCGGGTCATAGACGGGGGGCTGGTCTGCGGCGAGGCAAGAATGACCTTTCAGGAAGCCCTGAGGAGCCGCTTCGGTGGTCCGGGCGGAGAGCTCATCGGTCGGGGGGAAGTCGGGCTTGAAATCACGGGTTCCTTACCGGTATTTTGGGAGATCGGAATGGGAAACGCAGAGTTGGATATCGACGAGGAGACCGGAGAGATCGACATCAAGCGTTATATCTCGCTGGCGGATGTCGGAAAAGCGATCCATCCAAGCCAATGCATAGGCCAAGAAGAAGGAGCGGCGATGCAAGGCATCGGTCACACGATGTTCGAGCAGATGGTTTACAGCGAAGGGGGCCAGCTTTTGAACCCAAACCTCGTCGATTATAAAGTTCCCACCTTCTCCGATGTACCCAAAGAGTTCGAATCCGTACTCGTCGAAAATCGTGACGGCCCTGGACCTCATGGGGCTCGGGGAATGGGAGAGGGAGGCCTAGTGACCGTCGCCCCTGCCGTTACTAACGCATTAGCCCGAGCCACCGGCGTCCGCATCAAAGACCTCCCGCTCACACCCGAGCGCGTCTGGCGCGCACTACAAGAGAAGAAATAAACTCATTGCCGGCCATTGATAGTTTGCTGGCCAACGCGCGTAGTATCCGAGTGTTTCACCTACCATCAAACAAGGGTGCACGATGATTCAAGCCAAATTTGTTCATACCAATCTTGTTGCAAAGGATTGGCGCAGGTTGGCTGCATTTTATCAACGTGTTTTTGATTGCGTGCCCGTGCCGCCGGAACGAAACTATCGAGGGCGGTTGATCGAAGCAGCGACAGGAATACACGGAGCTGAACTACAGGGAGTTCACTTGCGGTTGCCTGGTTACAATGATGAGGGTCCCACGCTCGAGATCTTCCAATACAACAAACTTAAGTCTCGCTCATCGACGGTTGTGAATCGTCCGGGCTTTGGGCATATCGCATTCTCGGTTCACAACGTAACGGCGGCCCGTGAAACAGTTCTGTCTAACGGCGGTCGACCCATAGGGGAAATCGTGACGCTTGAGACTCCTGCTGGGGCAAAAGTCACGTGGACTTACGTCACGGACCCCGAGGACAACATCATAGAGCTCCAGTCGTGGGCTCGCTAAAGTCTGAATTTCGTCGGGGGTTTGAACTTATTGATTCCCTTCTCTTGCCAGATCCGCTATGGTTATCCTTGTACTGTCCTAGACCCTTTCCCAGACGAGATTGAGGAGACCGACCTCCTTTCTTTTAGTAGTGGGCGGAGCACCGAAAGGAAAAACAGTTGCTGCAAAGGCCGGCTAAACGGACTCGTTACCAACGAACGCCTTAGGCATTTGGTTTTCCCGGTATTCCCCAGGCAGGTACGCGTTGGCCGTGGGGTCATCTGCCGTTGCCACACTTTACAATCCTCGGGGAAAACGGTAGATTCTTACCTCGATGGTGCCCGACAGGCACACTGAAGGTTGCAGGGAAGGAGATAAGAATGGATCCGAATGTTAAAAAGACAGCCCTCCGAATGATTCCCTATGGGTTGTATGTTCTCACTGGAGAGGGAAAAGATGGTCGCATTGCAGCTGCAACGGTGAACTGGGTTACCCAGGCGGCTTTTGACCCACCGCTAGTGGTTGTCGGTGTCAAGGCCGATACGGCGGGTCACGGTATCATCAAAGAGGCGGGAGCTTTTGCTTTGAACATTCTAGGAAAAAATCAGCAATCCACTGCCTTTACTTTTTTTAAGCCCGCTGAACGGGACGGGAATACTATTGCCGGGGAGCCGTTCCGATCCGGTAGCGTAGGTGCCCCCATTCTCGAGAACGCTCCGGCCTTCGTCGAATGTTCGTTGGTTGAAACGATTGAAAAGGGTGACCACTCGATTTTTGTTGGGAAAGTGGTGGATGCGGGTGTTACCGTGCAGCCTTCGGGCCGGGCGGATGACGCCACTTTGATGCTCAGAGACCTGGGAGAAAAGGTTTTCTATGGTGGCTAGACGATGCCAAGGTGTTTGGGAAGGAGCCACGGGTTCCCGGGCCCTGTGCGTTTCGCCCTTAGGTGGGAGACCGGCAGGCCGGGATCCATGATCGGTGAATTACCTTCCATTGGCTACCCTCTATGCGAGAGGTCCAGCGCTTGTACCGGGTTGACGATCCCATCGCGACTCTAATGTAGCAAAATAATGCCAGGCCCGGTGGGCGCGTCGTCGCAGGTTAACGTGTGCCTCAAACGCTCGGCATTCTTCAGGACTAATAAATTCTAGTTCACCGAGTGTCGCGGCTTGCATCGCTTTGTGCGAATCGTCTTCCAGAACCAGCGATGCAAAAAGCATTTCTTCGATGTCTTGTCCTACCACAACGATACCATGCCCTCGCAGGCGAGCGGCTCGCTTATCACCTAGGACTGCAGCAAGACGTTGGCTCTGGGTAGCGGTTTTAATCAAATTCGCTTCCGTATAGAGGGGAACTCCTTCACCAAAAATGGCGCCCTGGAGCGTGACAGGACGAAACTCGCGCCGGGCGATGGCGAACAGGGTGGAATAGGGTGCGTGTAAATGGGCCACGGCCAATGCATCCTCCCGGGCACGATGTAAGGCGGTATGGATCGGCCACTCTATGGGCAGTTGATTAGCCCCATCGAGTACATGCCCGGACAGGTCGACCGCCAGTAACTCTGCGGCTTGAGTCGTCGCCTTATCAGAAGCGCCTCCAGGGGTGATAAGGATCCGGCCGCTCTCCGGCTGGTAGATACTGACGTGGCCGAACACCCCAAGCATTCCTTCCATCGCGAAGATGCGTGTGCAGGTCGCAAGCTTTTCTCGCAAGATGTTCTCAGAGATCATGAGATGCTCGCTTCAGAGTTGAGCTGCTTAACAACGGTCATCAATGAGGGGAAATATCTCTGTGAGATTCCGAACTCGCGGGGAGGAGTTTAAGACAGAGCTGCCATGACGATCCAACAGCACACCGGTTAACCCAGCGCTGCTGGCCCCGACGACATCCTTACCCGGACTGTCTCCTACGTGCAAGGCCTCCTCGGCGTTGAGGTGATGTAGCGCCAAGGCTGTGTGGAAAATTTCCGGGGCAGGCTTAGCGTGTCCAACCTGGCTCGAGATGACGATAGAGTCGAAACAGGAAACAATGCCCAGCCCTTCGAGAAGACCGAAGAGACGAGAATCGAAATTTGAGACCACCTCGAGGATGAACCCGCGGTTTCTCAAACCCGATAAAGTTTCTGCGGTCTCGGGATAGAGAGACCACGCATCGGCCCTACTGAAATAGGCAAAGAGTTCAGAAAAGTATTCATCGAAGTGAGCGAAATTTCCCCACGGCTCAAAGATCTTTCTCACCAGCTCTTTCCACCAAGCACGCTCGAGGTCTTTGAGTTCCCTAGCCTGTGCTCCCGGAAAGGCAAGGGGGGGTGTCGAGGAAAAGCAGGTCCGAAACCTCTCTGCCATCTCTTCAGGTAGAACCTCCATGCCGTATTCTTTTGCAAGGTGGGCATAGCTTTGACCCACCGATTTAGCGGTCTTCATGAGGGTGCCTGCGGCATCAAAAAAGATTGCGCGTAATCTCATAGCTTAAATTTTACTTTTCAGCCATCCGTTACCACGTGAAATCGGGCCATTGCCATGAGGAGCGATGCTGGCGGCTGTCAATTTTCTGTCTCGCGCCTCTTGCTATTTACTGGTGGCTGCCTCGATGTTGTAAGGGTCATAGTTTCTATTATAATGAAAAATGATGCAAGGTGCGGGTGCTCTCGTAATTGTCGATGTTCAAAACGATTTCTGTCCCGGTGGGGCCCTCCCGGTTAAGGTCGGAGATCAAGTGGTCCCTGTGCTGAATCGCTATATGAAACGGTTTAGAACAGCCGAATTGCCGATCCTTGCCACGCGGGATTGGCATCCTGAGAAGACAGGTCATTTTAATACCTTTGGCGGTTCGTGGCCTCCTCACTGTATACAGGGGAGTAAGGGGGCGGAATTTCATCCGGATCTGGCACTGTCTAGTGATGCGGTAATTATTTCAAAGGGAATGGAACCAGAAGAGGATAGCTATTCGGGTTTTGAAGGGAAGGATTCGAAGGGAGTCAAGTTGGCCGATGTTCTTCGCCAATTTAATGTGGAGAAGATTTGGGTGGGTGGCCTGGCAACGGATTATTGCGTCAAACATACGGTCCTGGATGGGCTCAAGTTGGGATTTGAAGTAGTTTTACTTGAAGATGCTGTTCGGGGCGTGAATATTCAGCCGAAAGATTCTGAACAGGCTATCGTTGAGATGGTCCGGGCGGGAGTTGAGAAGGGTAAGGACCTTTGGCTCAACCCTGCATAGCTTAGGAAGGTTGCGAAAGTTTCTCCGCATCATTCTGAATTTTTTTTCATCCTCACACCAAAGTTGGCAAGCACTCTCTAGCTGGTAGAAAATGAGCTTATGAGCAATCGATTTTTCAAATCGGATAGTGTCATTTGGCGGGTAGACCGCGAAGTGATTTTGCTGCTGGGAGGCGGGCGGGCTCTGCTAATGCAGCTGGCTCATCCCAAGGTTGCCGAAGGAGTAGCTCAGCATAGTCAATTTAGGGAAGATCCAATTCGGCGCTTGTGTCAGACGATGAACACGATGTGGTCGATCATATTTGATGAAGTTCCTAAGGCACAGGCCTCTCTGCAACGGATAAACCAAATTCACAAGCGGATCCAAGGGACCGTTAATAAACGCGATGTTCTACCATTAGGGACTCCCTATGATGCACGAGATCCAGATCTCTTGCTATGGGTACATGCCACCTTGGTCGATTCTGCTATCGTGACGTACGAGCTTTTCGTCGGGTCACTGTCCATTCAGGCGAAGCGACATTACTACAATGAGACCAAGAGTCTTGCACTTCTGTTTGGAGTGCCGGAGTCTAAAACGCCGAGTTCACTCGAAGCCTTCAACGACTATATGAAGGAGATGATCGACGGCGATGCCATTTCCGTAGGTGCCACGGCACGTACCGTTGCTAAAGATATTCTTTATCCTTGTCCCATGCTTCTGAAAATAGGTGGTCCCTTGTCTGCGTTTATCACGATTGGGCTGCTTCCGCCAAAGCTGC
Source organism: Binatia bacterium (assembly GCA_046757725.1). GTDB lineage: Bacteria > Desulfobacterota > Binatia > UBA9968 > UBA9968 > JBHHYU01. Next base: position 50,788 of record JBHHYU010000012.1, on the reverse strand, counting down.
GCAGGGCCTATGGGCTCACGTGGGGCGTTCGAAGAGAGCGGATGTTGCAACTCCTGGCCACCCCGGTTCGCGGACTTCTCCCTTTCGTTCCTGCAGCATTCCGTTTCGTTCCACAGGCGCGGGCAGCCCAAAAAAGGGGGGCCTTATTTGTTGGTAAAGGAAAAACCCACAAGGAGTAGACATTGATTTGGGACTTAAAGAGAAAGGATCAAAAAAAGTACTAGGAAGACATGCTGGCACATCAAACTAACGCAGTACGCTTGTCTATTGTCCGACTTCTGTTATTTAATGTCTAGGGGATTTTAAAACGTGAGGTGGAGGGAAGCCCATGAATTCCCAGAGTGAATTTGCTGAAGAACTTGAGACAGCGGAACAGGCGGCCCGAGAGGCGGGGATGATCATTCTGGCCCTGTACGGCAAAGACTACCGTATAGAGGAGAAGGGAAGGGGTAATCCGGTAACCACAGCGGATCTGGAGGCCAATCATAGGATTCGAGAGATTGTCATGAGCCGTTATCCTGAAGATGGATGGCTCTCGGAAGAGAATAAGGATGACTTGAAGAGGCTCAATGCATCTCGCGTCTGGATCGTTGATCCTATAGACGGAACAAAAGAATTTATTGAGGGGATTCCCCAGTTTGCGGTCTCGATAAGTCTTGCGGTGGCGGGATACCCTGTCCTAGGCATCGTCTATAACCCAGTGGAAGAAACGTTCTATCATGCCGTTAGAGGATCCGGCGCTCTGCTTAACGGCAGCCCCATCCATGTCTCTTTACGGGAAAAACTCCAGGGCGCGTCCGTGTTGGTGAGCCGTTCAGACCCGAAACGGAAGTTTCGACTGTTGGTTGGTACCTGCCGGCTGCAACCCGTTGGAAGTATCGCTCTTCGTTTGGCCAAAGTGGCTGCTGGAGAAGGGGATGGGACATTAACGTTTCACCGGCTTCACGAGTGGGACGTCTGCGCTGGGGTGTTGATTGTGGAGGAAGCCGGCGGGACGGTCGTCGATGGCGCTGGACACAGACTTGTCTTCAATCAAGAGGATGCTCAGTGCCGGGGTCTCGTTGCCTCCTGTGGAAGCCTGACTCAAGGGCTACACGAGATGTTGGCCCAAGTCTTGGCCGAGGCGCGATAAAGTCTTTACTGATTCGGGCTATGCTAACAGACCTTGGGTAAAGATGGCTCGATGTGTTTATTGTGGTAGTTGGGGTGGTCTCTGGGCACGAATCTGCAGCGATTGCAAAAGGCTTCTCGCGCGGGTTCATGAGTTACGGGGTCAGGTGGGATACGGGCAGTTCCTGGATGGGCTGGAACAAACGGGTGTCTCCAAGGAGAAGATCATGTGTTTTCTCGAGGCAGATCCGAATGGTAAGGGGAGCATCCGGGATCAGGTGACGGCGGAGATGGCGACCGAGCTCATGAGGGTCATGGGACTCAAAGGAAGCCAGGACCCTCATGAGGTGAAGCGAATTCGGGAGCTTACAGAGAAAAAATCCCGATAGCTCCAATGGCCTTATCATGTCGTCATGGCCTTAACCATCTATCTTTCCCTTCTATTTTTCTGCCTCTATCTTGTTGCGCTGGTTATCCACAGGTTTTTGTTCCACCGTGATAAAGGGCGGATGGAACGGGAAGGCAGATTGGGTGGACGGGTTATTGCGCGGGCGGAGGAAATGCAACCCGGATCGGTTAAAAAGTTTTGGTTGATCTGTGGAAAACACCGCGTTGATGGTTTCCTGATCAATGACCAAGGGAAATTTCACGCGTATATGAATCGTTGCCGTCACATGACCACACCTCTCGATTTCGTCCGGTATCAGTTTTTTACTGAAGACAGGCGGCACCTCATCTGTCTGACCCACGGAGCGCTCTATGAACCACGTTCGGGGCTCTGTGTGGAAGGGCCCTGTAAAGGTCTCTCTCTTTATCGGCTTCCGGTACTCGTTGATCAGGGTGAGGTGGTCGTTGGTTGCCCCTCGGGAGACCTCTCCTTCCTGGCGGATTGAGCAGGGCCTTTTTGGAGGTGGCATGAAAAAAGTGCGGCGCAGGGGCAAAACAGTGGCTCAAACCGATGAACTCTTACATGGGATGACGAAGAAATTTCGGCTTAAATGTTACGGGAATATCCTTGAGGCGGTATTGGTTAATTACGGGGGGGATATCTTTGCCTACGTCAATCGATGTTGCCACATCTCCATCTCGATGGATTGGGTGGATAACCAGTTCTTTACCGAAGACAAACGTTATCTTATTTGTGCCAACCACGGTGCGACTTACGAGCCTACGACTGGAGAGTGTATCTGGGGTCCCTGTGTAGGCGCTTACCTTCAGGCGGTGCCTCTGAAAATCAGCCAAGGTAAAATTAGGGCTTTTTGTCCGGAAGGAAGGGAGCGGAAAGCACCCTGATACTTCTTAAAAAGTGAAACAGCGGATCAAAGAAAGGAGGAGACCCAGTGAACGATTGCCTGTTCTGCGGTATTATGGATGGGAAGATCAAAGGAGAGCTCGTTTACGAGGATGACTCTGTAGCAGCGTTCAAGGATATTAACCCGAAGGCGCCGGTTCATATATTGATCGTTCCACGGAAGCATATTGCCACCCTCCTGGATGTGAAAGACGGCGATCGAGATCTTATAGGCGATATCTTTCGCGTGGCAACTCAGTTGGCAAGGGATCAGGGTATTTCCGAGGATGGCTTTCGCATCGTACTGAATTGCGGATCCGGTGCCGGACAGAGCGTTTTTCACCTGCATTACCATCTGCTGGGAGGTCGTTCCTTTACCTGGCCTCCGGGATAAGTGTACGCGCTCTAAACGCTAATTAGAGGTCTTTATGGGGACAGTTGAGTGGCGAAGTCCTGCCAGTGAAATCGCTGTGAGGCAGTTCGAGATCGCTGCCGAGAGGTTGAAACTCGACCCTAACGTTGCGGCGAGATTAAAAAGACCTGATCGGACCCTGATCGTCAGCGGTCCGACAAGGGTGGAAGGTGGCAGCGTTCATGTTTCTACCGGCTACCGGATACAGCAGCGAACTGCTGATGTCTGCCACCGCGCGAGAGCCGGAGTGAATAATAACTTGAGGCACCCTTCTCTGTGGCTCGAACTCTTTCCCGTCTTTCTAAAAACCGCATGGGGAAAAGATTGAAGCCGAGAAAATAAACTGATAACTAAAGATGGCGGTGAAGGAAAGAATGTAGGACATGATCAACGCGACACAGCTCAGAACGGGCATGATTATCATTTATGACGGCGGTCTTTACCGAGTATCCTCGGTCAAGCATCTGACCCCGGGAAACAAACGGGGATTCATGCAAACCAAGTTGAAAAATCTTCGAACCGGAGTAGGGACTGAAAACAAGTTCCGCTCGGAGGACCGAATCGAACAAGCGACCTTGAACGCTCGGCAGATGCAGTATCTCTATGCCGAGGGAGATCTCCACACCTTTATGGATACGGAAAATTATGAGCAGATCTCAATAGGTGCAGAGGAGATCGAGGATTTCTTGCCGTATCTCATCACCAATGAGATCGTACAAATCGAGTTTTTCGAAGGGAAGCCGATTGGCATTACCCCACCATCAACAGTAGAGCTTGAAGTGGTCGAGACGGAGCCGTCGTTCAAGGGTGCAACAGCCAGCGCTTCGTATAAGCCCGCCAAGTTGGAAACCGGGGTAACAGTCCAGGTTCCTCCGTTCATACAGGTTGGAGACCGAGTCCGCGTAGATCCCTCAGAGGGAAAATACCTGGAGCGCGCTAAATAGCCCGGAGAGACAGGGTACGGGGACAGAAGGGTTTTCTGTTATTGTCCCCTATGCCTTTTTTCTGCTGGGACGGCGCAGTAGTTTACGAGCCTTACCTTCTATTTTGCCAGTTTCTCCCAAAGATCCCGGACCTGCTGCTCTAGAGATCTCAGATCTCCACTGTTCTCGATGATAAAATCAGCGAGTTGTCTTTTTGCTTCGAGGTCCATTTGGGCATTGAGATGCTGCTGCATTTCCTTTTCCTTGAGTTGATCCCTTTCGCGGAGTCTCTGCTTTTGCGTGGTTACGTCACACGCCACTAGGACTACAGGGCGGAGCCAGAGGTGTACTTGATTCTCGAATAATAAAGGGGCCTCGTAGATGATGATCTCGGCTCCCTCGGTCGCCAACTTTTGAATCCTTTGCAGAGCAAGGGTCCTGATGTGGGGGTGGGTCAGGGCCTCAAGGCGCTTCCTTGCCTGCTTATCTTTAAAGACAAGTTTTCTCAACTTTTCTCGGTCAAGAGTCTTGTCCTCGCGGAGGATTGCACTGCCAAACGCATCGACAATCTCCTGCCATGCCTCTTGACCCGGCTGGACAATCTCCCGAGCGAGGGCGTCGGCATCGATAATTTTCGCCCCAAGTTGGCAGAGCATGGATGCAACCGTGCTCTTGCCGGTGGCGATTCCACCAGTTAAGCCTATGAGCTTCACGGCACACTAATGGCAGAAATGGCCGGGCGTTTCAATAAAACCCTCTTTCTTTGGAGTGAGGAATACGCTTATAATAATAAACTATGGGTTATCAAAGTCTTGCCGAGATGCTGCTCTCTCAAGGTGAGCGATATAGCGACAGGGTGCTCTATCATTTTTACAAAAATAAGTGCTGGGAAACTTACCGGTGGCAAGAGGTCTTACTTCGGGTACGGCATATCGGGCTTGGGCTTGTGTCCTTGGGGGTCAAAAAAGGGGATCGGGTAGCCATCCTTTCCGCCAATCGAGTCGAGTGGAGTTTGATTGACTGGGCGAATATCTGTATCGGAGCTTTAGCGGTTCCGATCTATTCGTCCAGCAGTATGCGGCAGGTACGGTATATCGTCGCCCAGTCGGAATCGTCAGTATTCTTTGTCGAAACTGCGGGGCGGCTTGCAAAGATAGATCCCCAGGAGCCCTCATTTCATAGGGTGAGCAAGATCATCTTGATGGAGTCAGCGGGGCAGCCTTTGCCTCGGACCCTCGGTGCGATCCCCGTACTCTCTCTGGGTGAACTCGAGGAGATGGGACGCCGGGCGGGAGAGACGGATGGAGATTTGTTTGATCGCTTAGCCCGTTCCCTCTGCCCGGAGGACGACCTCACAATCATCTATACTTCAGGGACTACCGGGGTCCCCAAAGGGGTGGTCAGTACGCACGGTCGCTATCTCTTTATGATTGATGCGGTGGAAGCAGCGATCCCCACAACGGATAAGGATGTCAACCTTCAGTTTTTACCCCTTGCCCATTCTTTGGGGCGCTTGGAACATTTTATGGTTGTGGCCAAAGGTTATACGTGTGGGTTTGCCCGTTCCCTGGAGACGGTTGCAAGAGATCTCTCTATCGTGCGCCCTACGATCCTTTTTTCCGTTCCCAGGATTTATGAAAATGCGTACAGTCGCATCCACTCACGGATCGCGGGGGGTCGTGCGCTGCCCAGGTTTCTCTTTCAATGGGGGGTTTCCGTAGGAAAAGGGTTCAGTCGCTATCAGAGGGAGGCAAAAGTCATGCCTTGGAGACTGCGCGTCGCTCATTATTTAGCCCACTGGCTGGTCTTTTCCAAGATTCACTCAGCCTTCGGAGGACGGCTACGATTGGCTATTTCCGGCGGGGCACCTTTGGCACCGGAGGTAGCCGAGTTTTTTCATGCTCTTGGCATCCTCGTCCTTGAAGGATTTGGTTTGACCGAGACCTCAACCGTGTCTCATGTCAACCGTCCGGCGCGATACAAGTTTGGAAGCGTTGGCCTGCCCCTTCCCGGGGTAGAATGCGGGATCGGACCCGACGGAGAAATTCTCTTGCGCGGCCCCAACATTTTCAAAGGCTATTATCGGGACCTAGAAGCTACGAGAGAATCAATTGATGCAGATGGTTGGTTCCACACAGGAGATATTGGAGAGATCGACGATGACGGATTTCTTCGTATTACGGATCGGAAAAAAGATCTTATCGTAACTTCAGGGGGCACGAAGGTCGCTCCTCAGATGATTGAGAAACTTCTAAAGGCAGATCCCCTGATCAGTGAAGTTATGGTTATAGGCGATAGGCAGAAGCATCTTTTCGCCCTGATTACACTTAACCAGGAACAAGTAAGAGAACAGGGAAGGCGTGAGGGACTCGAGGCTCTGAGCGCTGAAGAGATGGTCTCCCACCCATGGGTGCTGACTCTCGTGAGAGAGAGTATAGGACAGAAAAACAGAGAGCTTGCTCCTTACGAAAAAATAAGGGATTTCAGGATCCTCCCGAGTGATTTCACGGTGGAGCAAGAGGAGTTGACACCGACACTCAAATTGAGGCGGCAAGTCGTGATAGAGCGCTATGGAAAGCTTATTGAGAATTTGGTCCACAAACCGCGATTCCATACGCTTGGAGGGAAAGAATAGGGCGCGGACCGCGCTTCGGGACTGTTCCCAAAAATTTAAGGAGGCCCTTTCGAGTTTTTTTTCTTTCTTCTACTGTTGAGGAGGTAGATCGTCAGGATACCCGCAATCACAAGGAGCAATCCTACCTCCGCCAGTTTGACTCCTCTGGCAACCAGCTCGAGGCTCTGGCCAAAAACATACCCTGTAGAGCCGATGACTAGGGCCCATGTAAACGAACCAACAAGATTGAAGAAGAAGAAGCGTCTGAACCTCATTCCAAGATACCCTGCGGTTATCGCGCCAGCGAAGCGGAGCCCGTAGAAAAATCGGATAAAAAAAACCGATTTTCCCCCGTGGCGCTGAATAAACTCCTCCCCTTTAAATAGGCGATGCTTCCCGATGTAGGTGAGGAAACGGGAGGTCCAGGAGTGTTTAACTCCGGTTCTCTGGCTGCGCCCTAACCAGTAGAACAGGTTATCACCGACGGTCGCGGCCACGGTGGCGACCGCGACCAGGACAGGAAAGCTTAGGTGTCCCTCATAGACAAGGAATCCCCCGGCAATCAGAATGACTTCACCCTCGATGAAGGTTCCAAGAAAAATTACCAGGTAGCGATACTCGATAAAATATTGGAGAAGGAGATCCATGGGAAAACTTTAAGCGCCCTTTACCACACTCTTTTGTTTAGGTTCAAGGCTATTCGCAGTTCTTCGTGGAACACGGTGGAAACGAATAGAGATATTAGAGTAGGTTGCAGCGATTGGAGGCGGCGAGCGGATTCGAACCGCTGAATCGAGGTTTTGCAGACCTCTCCCTTAACCCCTTGGGTACGCCGCCCTCTGGCTATGACTAGCATGAAATTTCCTCTACTTGCAAGTTGAGGTCCGGTTTTATTGACAAAAAGGGATGAAACCCGTAAGTATTTATTAAGGAAGGTTAGAGGAAGTTTTCAATGGCAACGATGATTACAAACGAATGCATCAATTGTGGGGCATGTGAGCCGGAGTGCCCCAACAATGCTATCAGTCAAGGTGAAGAGCTTTATGTGATCGATCCTCTCTTGTGTACGGAGTGCGTTGGGTTTCATGACTACGAGGCATGTGCTGCTGTGTGCCCGGTAGACTGTTGCGTGACGGATCCCAATAATGTGGAAACGGAAGAGGTCCTGATCACCAGGGCACGAGAGATTCATCAAGACGTCCAGTTTGGAGAAAAATTTGAATCCCACTTTCACAAGGGTGCTGAGACGACCGAGGACAACGCTCCGCAGGCTGTTCAGACCTCCGCTCATGGGGACACCAATGGGGGAGAAGTTGCTCCTGTTGAGTCCCTCGCTGCAAAGGAGAGTCAAGCTCAAAAGTCTGAGGAGAAACCAAGACAGGTCGTGCCGCGCGTGCCCCTTCAGTCCGGTGGTATAACCTTCTCCCCTCAACCGAAAGCCGCGCAAACCCCGACGGCAGTTAGACTAGAGAAACATTTTCCTGGTGAGGTGTCTGTGAGCTTTCAAGATGTCCTGTCGCAGTTTGAAATGCGAGGTACGCTGAGTAAAACACTTCCGCGAATTTTAATTTTTTTCATGCAACCTATTCTTGGCGCGTTGCCCCACCAGGTCAAGAAGAATCTGGAGCGGGCGGTCGGGAATCTTGTTGCCTTCAGTGCGGCAGGGGCCACCGGCATCAATGTCCTTTTGAACTTACTCCTTTATCCGTTGATTCTCATCGGCGTGAAAACGGCAATCGCTGGGGTGGATATTCTCTTTAGTCAGCAAATCAATGTTTATATTTTGATTGGTGTCTGTCTAGGCCTGGTTGAAGGTACCTATCGTCTTGGAGACGGAATTTTCCGTATCAAACCTGCGGAGACCATGACCTTACGGGCTGCCGTCTATGGCATCTTTTTATCTTTTGGCATCAAACCCCTAATGGCCCAACAGATTGGAGTCCTCCGACGTTTGCCGATCCCCGTGGATGGTTTTTATGAAAAGGGATTTGTTGAAAAATTGGAGCGTGAAAGGCGTTACGGTAATGTCTACAGAATGGAGGATTGGGGAGAGAGCTATTTTTTACGGGTAGAGTTTCCGAGAAAAGTTCCCGATATCGGACTCCCGATACGATCGGAGCTTCCCGATAAGATGCCCGATTATGACTATGACCTTGGTTTGAAAAACGGTACTTTTGTTATTAAGGGGAGGTGCCCGGATGAGAGGATTAGAAGTATCTCCTCGAGCGTAGGTGCTTTCCCCCCCGAATTTACGACAGTCATTCCCCTTGAGGAAAAGGTAACGGGTTTTTCTCATCGCTTCGAGGACAATCTCTTAGAGATCCTCCTTTTAAAAGAGAAGAACCATTGAGGATCGGATCAATGACCGTTTCTAGAGATGGAGATTGCCTAGATGCATTAGTGAATAGGCCATGGGAGAGTCGGGAAGCAGGTGGCTGTGTTTCGTCTGGAGCCGAAATCCATTTCCGAGGGATGGATCCGTCGGACCTTGAGCATATCTTGAGGATTGAGAATGCATCCTTTGCCTATCCTTGGAGTGCTCGGTTTTTTCTTCAGGAGCTACGCGTTCCCTGCGCGCGGTCGCTACTAGCCATTGTGAGTGGAAAACCTGTCGGCTATATCATTTATTGGGTTTTGCCGAGTGATGTGGATATCCACGACCTGGCAGTGGATCCGTCATACCGCCGCCGGGGAATCGGCCGTGCCCTCTTGGCCGCGGTCATTGGTGAGGCGAGAAACCGTGGCTCAACGCGGGTTACACTTGAGGTCAGGAAATCAAATGAGACCGCACAAAAACTTTACCAATCTCTTGGTTTTGTGGAGGACGGCGTGCGCAGGGGTTACTATTCAGACAACGGCGAAGACGCGTTACTCATGGTATTCGAAATCAAAAGATGAGGGTTCAGGTTCTTTCATTGCCGCCTAACGTTACCTGGTTAAATCTAATTCCTTACATTAGCTAACGGTTCTAACCTGCTTATAAATAAAGAATTTAAATTTTGACTACTTCGCTTGACGGGTATGCCTAAATGGTGTATCTTGAAATATATCTCATAGCGGTCTCAGAGTGTGGCCGCTAATTTTTTTTAGGTTCTTCTAGGTGGTAGGATAGAGAGTGGTTGTGCTAGTTCAGGATAAAGAACAATCGTGGGTTTCCTGCCGATTTTTCAAGCCGTTATCATCCATAAAGGTCCTTTTACCAACTTCTCATCCTAGCCTCACGGTTCACAGCCATTTAAATCACAAGATGTGGGGGTGCCATTCTTTTTGAGGAGGTGGTTATGTTTAAGATCGGTGAAAAGGTAGTCTACCCTGCTCATGGGGTTGGCGAGATTGAGGCCATCCGGACACAAAGTATCTCAGGCACGGAGAAGAGATTTTATATGTTGCGTATTCTTGATACCGACATGAAAATAATGATCCCGTTGGATCACGTAAAGTCCGTTGGATTGAGAAAAGTGATCGACAGAAACATGGTATCTCAGGTGTATAAAGTGCTACGCCAGAAAAAAGTGGAAGCAGACCAACAGACATGGAACCGGCGCTACCGAGAGTACACGGAGAAAATTAAAACGGGGTCTATCATCGAAATCGCTAAGGTGCTACGTGATCTGTTTGTTTTAAAAGGGGGCAAGGAGCTCTCATTTGGCGAGCGGAAGATGCTAGATACTGCAAAGAACTTGCTCGTCAAAGAACTTTCTATCGCACGTTCCCATTCCGAAGAAAAAATTATGGAAGAATTGCGCCATATCTTTACTCATTAGGTTCGCGGGTTGCTTGCTTTTGACTCCTTGGGGCCGAGGGAAGAAATCTCTCGGCCTTTGCTGTTCTTAGGGTTGCGAGTTATCTATGCGTGTCAATGCTGTGATCGTGGCGGCAGGTGAAGGGAAAAGGATGGGAAAGGAAATTCCTAAACCCTTTTTGCCTGTCGGTGGTTGTCCGCTGATTCTCCATACACTCAGTCGTTTTGCTGCATCGAAGACAGTCCACAAGGTTGTGCTGGTTACAGCAGAGAAAGAACTGCCAAGGTGTCGGGACCTGCTTCGGACTGAGGCAGAGCTTGCCGGCCTTGCCTGCGTCCTTCACCCCGGGGGTTTAACCCGGCAGGATTCCGTGAGCCGGGGTTTGGGGCGCCTCGATGCGGATTGTGAAATCGTTGTGGTTCACGATGGGGCCCGCCCCTTTATTTCTCCTGCCCTCATTGACCGTTGCGTTGACCTCGCTTTCAAAAAGGGTGCCGTCGTGGTAGGCGTTCCTGTGCGAGATACAATCAAGGTGATATCCAAGAACCGTCACGTTCAAGACACGCCCTCCCGAGACTCCCTTTGGGAAGTGCAGACTCCGCAGGTTTTCCGGGTCGAAATCATTCGTGAGGCATATGAAAAAGTGACCCGCATGGGTAAGGAAGCAACTGACGATGCCACGCTCGTGGAGCGTTTGGGAAAGAAGGTCATCCTCTTGCAAGGGCACAGGACGAATCTTAAGATAACCTTCCCCGAGGATCTCCTTATTGCCGAGGCACTGTTCAAGGAATGGAGGTTTTCCAAGACGGCTTTATAGAGAGCTCTGTTCGCTGAGGAATCCTTTGCTGTTCCCTGTATGATACCTCGAAGGTGCCACAAGATGAAGCTGTCTTTAAAACCTGTTGTATCTGGCAAACTTAGTAAGTCTGTTCATGCGCGGAGAGCCGGTAGGCACAGGTGAGCTGGTCCCGCGGGAGGAAGGCCTAGTTAAGGACTTTCGTGACGGATAGCCGTTTTAATTACCCGCACGTGGGCAATTTTCCTCAGATTCTGTCTTAATGCTTCAAACTGCTGGTTCTATGCGCGGCTCCCAAAGAGGTCTGCACTGAGATAACGCTCGCCTGTATCCGCAAGTATTGTGGTTACGACCTGTCCCTTGCCCAAACTCCGGGCGACCTTAAGTGCGGCGCAGACCGCTGCCCCAGAGGAGATTCCCATGAAGAGCCCTTCCTCCAGGGCTAGTTTACGGGAATAAAGGGCGGCATCTTCGTCAGTGACGGTAATCACCTCGTCATAGATCTGGGTGTTGAGAATCTCGGGAATAAAGCCTGCACCGATCCCCTGGATCTTATGATATCCTGGTTCTCCTCCGGAGAGAACCGGGGATGCCGCCGGTTCTACCGCATAAATTCCGACACCTTTCATCGCGTCTTTCAATACCTCACCGACTCCCGTAATGGTTCCTCCTGTCCCTACGGCTGAAACGAATGCGTCGATTCGTTTCAGCTGCTTCAACAACTCCACGGCGGTAGTGCGGCGATGGATCTCCGGGTTTGCCGGATTGTTGAACTGCTGAGGCATAAAATAATCCGGATGCTCTAACAAGAGATCCTCGGCTTTGCGTATAGCACCTCCCATTCCTTTGGTATCCGGAGTCAAAATGAGTTTGGCGCCGTATGCAACAAGAAGGCTTCGTCGCTCTTCGCTCATGGTGTCTGGCATGGTAAGAATGAGCCGGTATCCCTTGACAGCCGCTACGAGGGCAAGTCCGACCCCCGTATTTCCACTCGTCGGTTCAACAATGGTCATGCCTGGCTTGAGCTTTTCCTCTCGCTCTGCCGCCTCAATCATGCTCTGACATATGCGATCTTTTACGGAACCACCAGGGTTAAAGGACTCTACTTTTGCCCATATCTCCGCATCGTTTTTTCCAGGCAGGTTTCTAAGCTTTACGAGCGGCGTGGAGCCTATGAGGTCGAGGATAGATCGTACGCAGTTTGGACTCGCCACAACTTATACTCTTCTTCTCAAGGTAGGATTGAGATTTCGAGAATATAACTTTTTTATGCTATATTTTAAAGCAGGGAAAGTCAATTGAAACTCTATAGGTTGCGTGAACCACAGGCCACTCCGGAAAAGATTTTAGTTATCTTCCCTGGCGCCCTGGGTGATTTTATCTGTTTTCTTCCTGCTCTTAGTGCACTATCGAAGGTGTCCAGGTTGGATTTATTTGCTCGTGAGACGTATGCGCAATTGCTACCCACCGGAATCAGGGCCTGCTCCCTGGAGCGTAACGAGATCAGCCGCCTCTTTGTCGAGGGTGCCGAACGGGACGAGAGGCTTAGGAGATTTTTTGCCTCCTATGGATTCGTCTACTCCTGGATGGGTAGCGGGCAGCCGGATTTTGTTAAACACCTTCAGGAATTATCTGATGGTAGAGCGCAAATCTTTCCTTTTCGTCCGCTCTGCTCAGGGGTTCACATGGTGGATTATTATCTTTCCTGTCTGGACCTAAAACATTTGAAGCCACATTCCCCGCTGATCCCCTTAGCGACTGATGCTCTCAACTGGGGATTTCGGTTTTGCCGAGAAAATGGATTTGGCGACCAAAGGATCCTGATTTTGGCTCCCGGTAGCGGCGCGAAAGAAAAGAATTGGCCGATCCGCTATTACAAGGTGGTAGCTCAGTGGTGGGAGGAAAAAATCGAAGGCAATGTCATCGTTCTCTTGGGACCGGCAGAGGAGGATGGAGTGGAGATAGAAAACCATTGGAAACATGGATTCGTAGTTCGTTCTTTGGACCTGGCACCGTTGGCTGCTCTACTCATCCGGTGTGAAATCTTTTTGGGCAATGATAGCGGCGTGACTCATCTTGCTGCGGCGCTTGGAATCAAAACAGTAGCGCTCTTCGGCCCGACGGATCCTATGCAGTGGATGCCTCGTGGGCAAAATGTTTGTGTGACCCGCCTGAAACTGGAGTGCTCACCGTGTGGTGACTCCTTCAAAAAAGCCTGCTCCCACCGCAGCTGTTTAACGGCCCTTAGTCCAAGCGATGTGATTGCCAGGCTGGAGGCGGTCTTGCGAGCACCCGCGGAGTTTGGAGAGGTGACTCAGGAACACTCCCTTGACAAGGTAAAAAGTAGGGGTTAAAATTTGCGATAGAGATGACGTTTAGGTGTCTGGTTTCACAGTAGTAAGGGATAACCGACAAGGTGTCGGACCTCTTGAGAAGCATGCTTCGTTTTTTATACCTGCCCTCCGGTTGTGAATGTTGAGAAATGATTTGCCCGGCTTCGTGCCATGACCTCCTGAAAGTTCTTAGAAGGTTTCTGAGGTGCTTGGGATTTCGCCGGCCCTTTCGGTGGGGTTAGTATCCAGGTGTTCTCTCTTTAGAGGGTCACTGATCGGAGTTTCTATGGCTGAAGAAGGTAAAGAGGATAAAGGTTTCAAGGTACAAGATCGACGCCGATTCTCACCCGAGACAGGGGAGCCTCGAGAAGACGGGGAGAAAATTGAGCCATCGCCCGAAACCAGTGACAAGCGGACCGAAGAAAGATCTAGCGAAGAAAAAAAGGCCACCGGCGAGAGCTTGCCTGAAATTAACTTCTCCACTTTTCTTATTAGTCTCAGCACACAAGCACTGATGCATTTGGGAGAGATTCCGAATCCATTGAGTGGAAAGGTTGAAAGTGACGCAGGTGTGGCCAAACAGATGATTGATATTATCGCGGTGCTAGCGGAAAAGACTCGAGGTAATCTGGATCAAGGAGAGGCAAAGCTAATGGAAAGTGTTCTCTTCGATTTGCGTATGAAATATGTCGAGGCGGTGAAGCAGAAGTAGAGAGGTCCAATGGAAGAAAAGGGAAAATGGCATAAGAAAATGGGGGTCAAAGGGCTAGTTATTGTAGCGTTGGCCTCCTTACTTATCACGTTAGGAATGGGTGGGGATTGGGACCGGTTTTCTAAGGGGCGCACGGTTGAGTCGTGGGGAGAGACCGGAAGTCATGAGATCCGGACCCTTGCAGAGTCACAGGGTTTGCCCGACTTTGTCTCTCTGGCGAAAAAACTGACCCCCGCAGTAGTAAACATCTCTACAGTTTCATTGAGCCCGGGAGGAAAGGAACTTCAAAATCCATTCAGGGAAGAGGATCCGTTTAACCAGTTTCGAAAAAGGTTTTTCGGCGGCCCGTTTCCCCGGAGGCGGCAGCAGGAGAAGAGTCTTGGATCCGGTTTTCTTATCGATCATGATGGTTCCATTCTTACCAATAATCATGTCGTTGCAAACGCACAGAAAGTCGTGGTTAGGCTTGCAGACCAGAGAGAATTTGAGGCGAAGGTCATCGGGACGGACCCGAGAACGGATATTGCGGTCATTAAAATTAATACGAGAAAAAGCCTCCCCCTGGTTGCGCTAGGCGACTCGGACCATCTTGAAGTTGGCGAGTGGGTCCTTGCGATCGGGAATCCTTTTGGTCTGGATAGTAGTGTGACTTCGGGGATCGTCAGTGCGAAGGGAAGATTCATAGGGGCAGGCCCCTATGACAACTTTATACAAACGGATGCCTCCATCAATCCGGGGAACTCTGGTGGGCCTCTCATTAATCTGCAGGGTGATGTCGTTGGGATCAATACAGCGATCTTCAGCAGAACAGGAGGCAATATTGGAATCGGTTTTGCGATCCCGATTAATCTGGCCAAGGAGGTACTTCCTCAGCTCCAGAATAAGGGAAAGGTTACCCGAGGTTACCTGGGGGTGTTAATCCAGAAAGTCACGCCTGACATGGCTGAGTCTTTTGGATTGGCCAGCCCGCGAGGGGCACTCGTTGCCAATATCTCGAAAGATGGTCCGGCTGCACATGCAGGGGTTAAGGTCGGAGATATCATCATTGAGTTCGACGGTAGAAGGGTCAAAGAATCGAATGATCTACCTATCATGGTTGCTCGTGAGCCGGTAGGCAAGAAGGTACCATTGAAGGTTCTGCGAGATAAACACGAGGTCACTCTGTTCGTGATGGTTGGGCAGCTGCAAGAAGAAAAGATCGTTGCGTCTACCCGTAAGAGAGAAGATCTAGGGTTAACGGTGCAGCAAGTGACACCTCAGATAGCGGAAAGCCTGGGTTTGGATCGACCAGAAGGGGTCGTAATTACCGCGGTTGAGCCGGGAATGCCGGCGGACGAGGCGGGGATGCGGCGGGGGGATGTGATTGTGGAGATTAATCGCAAGCCGATTCGCAGTCTTAGAAACTATCGAAAGGCCCTTGGAGTCACTAAAAAAGGTAAGGGGATCCTGTTCCTGGTACGCCGTGGAGACAGAACGCTCTTTCTTGCGCTGAAGCTTCCCCGATAAAACCGTTTGCGGCTGTTAACCAGCTGAACCGGAGGGCCGGAGCCTTTTCTATCCGGCCCTCTTTTTGTTGTTTTTGACAGGGGTAGGGGTCAATGATAACTTTGGCTGGGAGTTTATAGGTTGAAGAAGTCCCGAGTCCTGATTGTCAAAATCTTTTTTTTCTTCCTCATTATTTTTACCCTCAGCGGAATCATCGTTGGTGTCAACTACATCAAAGGCCTGGAAAAGGTTGTCACAGCGAAATTTGAAGGACGGAAGTGGCGATTCCCGTCCAAGATTTATTCCGATACTTTTTTCATCTATGTGGGTATGAGGGTTCCTATGAGGGATATGCTGGAAAAGCTCCGCCGTCTCGGTTACCGCAGAAGCCGAAAGACACCAAGGACTAAGGGAAAGTACCGCTTCCTTAAGAAAAAAGGCATCCTGCAGGTTTATCTTCATGATTTCGCTTACCCATTAGAGAGTTTTAAAGGATTTCCTGTTCGCATCAGCCTGCACGGCGATACGGTTTCCAAGATGAAAAATTTAGCCACTGGGAAGGAAGTTTTCTCGCTCGAACTGGAGCCAGAACTAGTGACGGGTCTTTATGACCGTGTCTGGCAAGAGAGGAGGCTTGTGCATCTAATTGATGTTCCACCGTTATTGATCCGGGCGATCTTGGCTACCGAGGATGAGAGATTTTATCGGCATCGGGGGGTTGACCCGGTGGCGATTCTCCGGGCGTCTTGGGTCAATCTCCGTCATGGTGGCATCGTCCAGGGCGGGAGTACACTAACCCAGCAGTTGATGAAAAATTTCTTTCTTGGGGACGAGCGAACCTTCCAGCGTAAGTTGAAAGAAGCGCTAATGGCTCTGGTAACTGAGCGGAGATATTCCAAAGAGGAGATTCTAGAGAACTATCTGAACGAAATCTACCTAGGACAAAAGGGGGCGGAGGGGATCTTTGGGATCTGGGAGGCCTCAAAATTTTATTTTTCCAAGGAGCTGCCGGATTTAACGATCGGAGAAATGGCACTGATAGCCGGGCTAATTAAGGCCCCTAATCGTTATTCTCCGTATCGCAGTATGGAGGCGGCAACCCGGAGAAGAAACGTCGTACTGGGAAGAATGTTAAAAGGAAAATTCATTGCGCGCCGCCAATACGATAAGGCACTGGCGGAGACCATTCCACACCGAGAGCTTATTAAAGTAACGAATGACGCTCCCTTCTATGTCGATTTCCTTAAGCGGGAGCTGAAGGAAAACTATTCCAATGATGTTCTGACGGCCGAGGGACTGAGAATCTTTACAAGCTTGGATCTTCGTCTCCAGAGGATGGCGGAAAGGGCAGTGGCGGAGGGGTTAACGCGGCTAGAAAAGGCATATCCACACTTGCGCAAGCGGGCGGAAAAGGATGATCTCGAGGCTGCAATGGTGGTGATCAAGCCTCAAACCGGTGAAGTCAAGGCCATGGTTGGAGGGAGAGATTTCCAGAAGTCTCAGTTTAATCGAGTCTTTCAGGCCAAGCGCCAACCTGGATCGATTTTCAAGCCGTTTGTATATCTTGCTGCTCTGATGTATGGCCCCGAGAATAGTGAAAGGAAATTTACTCCTGCGACGATAGTGGAAGACTCTCCGTTTGTTTGGGAGTACGAAGGACAGGAGTGGGAGCCGGGCAACTACAAGGAACGGTATTTCGGCCCCGTGACCCTTCGGACGGCTTTGGAGAAGTCCCTCAATTCAGCGACCGCGCGCATCGCTAGAGATGTCGGAATAAAAAAAGTACGGGACATGGCCTATCGCCTTGGAATCCAGAGCTCTCTTCCAGCCATCCCCTCTTTGGCCTTGGGATCTGCAGAGGTGACTCCTCTCGAGGTGGCGGTGGCCTTTTCGACATTGGCCAACAACGGAGTGCGAACTCACCCGTTGGCAGTCAAGCAGGTTTTAGATCAAAAAGGAAAGGTTTTAGAGAAAAAAGATATTCGGGTGGAACGGGTGATTACCCCTCAGCTAGCCTTCATGCTAAACTATTTGCTGGAGGGTGTCGTGGATCGAGGTACAGGGCGTGGGGCTAGACTTTATTATGGATTCCATCGGCCGGCGGCAGGAAAGACCGGAACGACTAACAATACCAAGGATGCCTGGTTTGCCGGTTATACGCCGGACCTCCTAGCCGTAGTTTGGGTGGGATTTGATAACCAGAGTAAACTTGGCCTGTCGGGAGCTGGGGCTGCGCTTCCAATCTGGGCGGATTTTATGAAACAAGCTACAGCCCTGACTCCGGTTACGGATTTTATTCCACCACCTGGCATTAAGATGGTCAATATCGATCCTCAAAGTGGTTACCTTGCGACCCCTGAATGTCCCCACGTCATCCAGGAGGCGTTTCTCGAGGGAGAAGAGCCGACAGAATTTTGCTCGCTTGACCGTGCCCCTTTATCCTTACCTTTGAGCCCTTTCAAAAGTTTTTTATCTTGGGACGTTACCCCCTAAACGGGAAAACAAACCCATGCACGAGGAACAAGTAGTTAAACCGCACAGCCGTGAACTTTTCGGTTGGATCGGGGTAAGCGCACTTGCTGTGCTCTCGGTTCCCATCTTGTTTGAAGCCTGCACTCCGACTCGGACCTCTCGTTTGTCTTTGCCTTCTTCTCGGATAAGGTCAACCTCCAGGTCTCAGGAACCTCTGCTGAAACCGATCCCGCAGCCCCATGACAGCTCGCTCGTCGCGAAAATCTCCCCGCAAACATCACCTCAACGGGCTGCCTCACTGCGCTTGGCCGAGGAAGGAAAGAGGCTGATGAAATCTGGCCAGTACGAAAGGGCGTTGGTTCGATTGGAAAAGACAATCAGTATCGATTCGACGAATCCGTATGGCTATTACTATTTGGCCGAGACTCACTATCGTATGGGTCGATATCGGCAGTCCCTCAATTTTCTCGATGTTGCTGAATCGCTCCTTGCTAGCAAGCCCTACTGGTTAGCGGAAGTCTACGCCTTGAAAGGAGAGAATTTCCGTGCCTTGGGGCTTCCCCGCCAAGCTGAACTCAACTACTCTCACGCCCTCAGATTGAATCCAAGAAACCGTGTAGCTTCCAGAGGGCTGAGTCGCGTACGAGGAGGGAGCCGGTAGTCTGTCCGTTAAGGACTAATAACCGCCACTAGGATTGTCTAATGTTGGTTTTGGGTGTGGAAACCTCGTGTGATGATACTGCGGCTGCGGTGCTTCTCGACGGTCGAACCGTACTTGCAAACCTCGTTGCGTCTCAGGATACAGTTCATGGCCCGTTTGGTGGGGTGGTTCCAGAATTGGCCTCACGCCAGCACATACGTCATATTCTTCCAATTCTTGACGGGGCTCTGCGAAAAGCGGGAGTTGCGTTGACAGATCTAGACGGGATCGCCGTCACCCGGGGACCGGGACTTGTGGGCTCTCTCCTGGTCGGACTTTCGGTTGTTAAGGGAATCTCTTTCCGCTGGCGGATCCCCTATATTGGTGTGAACCATCTAGAGGCGCACCTCTTGGCAATTTTTCTGGAGCAGGATGTTCGATTTCCTTATCTTGCCTTGCTTGCCTCCGGCGGCCATACGCTTCTTTGTCTGGTCCGAGATTTTGGCGAGTATCTCCATTTGGGGGGTACGCGGGATGATGCCGCCGGAGAAGCATTTGATAAGGTGGCGAAGATGATGGGATTAGGTTATCCAGGGGGAAGAGTTATCGATCAGTTAGCTAAGCGCGGCAACCCAAAGGCCATCGCTTTTCCTCGCGCGCGGTTAAAAAAAGGATCCTACGATTTTAGCTTTAGCGGCATAAAGACTGCAGTCTGGCAGTATCTCAAGGCACGGGGAAAAGAAGGTTGGGAGCGCGAGAGATCCGACATTGCCGGGAGCTTTCAAGAGGCCGTGGTGGATATGCTCGTAGCTCCAACTCTACGGGCAGCGAGAGAGCTAAAAGTAGGGCGCATTGTGTTGGGAGGGGGGGTTGCTGCCAATAGCTGTCTGCGTGAGCGGATGCTGGAGAAAGCTCAAGAAAAAGGGATAGAAGTTTTCTTCCCTACTCCAGCGCTTTGTTCCGACAACGGTGCTATGGTTGCTCTTGGCGGAACTTATTGGCTAAATCGAGGAAACAGGGATGATTTTCGCCTTAACGTCGATGCCGACCTGACCCTTTAAAAGAAGGATAGAAAACTTAAGGGTTAAAGAGAGCGGAAGAAAGTCCGGAATAAAGAATTTAAAAAAAACCATAAGGCAGACACTAGGGTAGGGTATTCTGAATCCTGACTACCGACTACAGGGCCTAAGGTAAATAGAGAGATGATGGGTTTATGGTTACGCTTTATCAAGAGGCCCATGCCGCGCTACAGGAATCAAACTTCAAACCGAAGAAAAAGCTTGGTCAGCATTTTCTCATCCATCGGAATGTCCTTGAGACAATCCTCCGTCTTGTTGATCTCTCCCGACAAGATGAAGTCATCGAAATCGGTCCTGGCCTGGGTTTTTTGACGCGCCGGCTTGTTGAGGCGGCACGAAAGGTTTGGGCCATTGAGGTGGACCCCTCCCTGGTAGATTGGTTACAGAAAAGCCCGCTAAGCTCTCACCCCGCCTTTCATCTCGTCCCAGGTGATGTTCTTAAGATTCCTTTGCACGACATTCTTCCGCACCGCAAAGTCAAGTTGGTAGCCAACCTCCCCTATAATATTTCCACACCGGTGCTCTTTCGCCTCTTCGAGTTGCGAAAGCACTTCTCCCTTCTGGTCCTGATGGTTCAGCGAGAGGTTGCAGAACGCATTGCAGGTTCTCCCGGAAGCAAGGCTTACGGGACGCTGTCGATTTGGTCCCAGATTCATGGGCAAATATTAGATCGAGTCCAGGTCTCTCCTGAGGCTTTTTTTCCTCGACCCAGAGTCAAGTCCACGGTTCTCAAGTTTGGCCTTCATGCCGAACCCTTGGTTTCTGGAAAGGATCTGCCTGTGCTCCGTGGTGTGGTACGTGCCTCCTTTGGGCAAAGGCGCAAGACACTAAGCAATGCCTTGGGAGCAGGGTTGAAACTGCGGAGAGACGAGGTTGAGACCTGCTTAAGACAGGCGAGCATCGATCCTCGACGCCGAGGGGAAACGCTAAGTGTCAGTGAGTTTATCCGTTTAGGGCGTGCCCTCCAGACAGTGTTGATAATGGATAGCTGAAGACCAAGTTATTTCATCGCGGGATCTGCAACCGTACGGACAACGAAGAATGTGCCCGCCGCAAGCTCGGGGCATGCTAAGAATCAAAGAGTGAAAATCATATGCCGGAGCTACCTGAAGTGGAAACGATTTGCCGCGGGCTCCGTGCACTTCTCCCTGGCTCGAGAATTGCCACCGCTGAAGTTTTGGAGCCCCGCCTACGAATTCTCGTAAGTGGAGACTTCTGTTCTGGTCTCCAGGGAAAGCTTATTTTAGGTGTGGAGCGGAGGGGAAAGTATATTTTGGTATCGCTAGAGGGAGATCGGGTCTGGGTCACTCACTTAGGGATGTCGGGAAAACTGATTTATGTTGACATGAACCGGCCCAGGGAGAGGCATGATCATATCATTGTTAGGCTCGAGGGGGGTCATGAGTTACGTTACCATGATCCTCGCCGTTTCGGGTTGTCGTTTGTAGCGCCTCATGCCGAGATGGCATTGCTGCCTCAGATGAAGAACCTAGGACTAGATCCGTTCGATTCTCGACTTCACGGGAGCTTCCTTTATACCGCTGCCCGCAAATGTCGGCGCAGGATTAGGGATTTGCTAATAGATCAAAGAGTGCTGGCCGGTTTGGGAAATATCTATGCCAACGAAATCCTCTTTCAGGCCCGGGTTCGACCCACCACACGGGCATACAGGTTGGGGCGGAAGAGGTTAAAGCGGATCGCTGAGGTAATCCCTCAAGTCTTACTGGAGGCCATCCGATGGCGGGGGACCTCCCTGTCCGACTATCGTGACGGGGAAGATCGCAAAGGGGTGTTCCAGGATCATCTCCGAGTCTACGATCGTGAGGGGAAGCCGTGCGCCCTGTGTGTTAGCCGAATAAAAAAAGCGCATGCGGGAAACCGTAGCGCCTTTTACTGTCCCTCATGCCAGAAGTAGCGAAGCCACTGTAAAAGGTCCCACTACCTGTGGCGTGCCGGGGAGGGTCTTTCCGGCGCGATGCAGGGTGATGGGCCGGCACTCAACCCATTGACGACTGAGATAGCTTACCGAGGCAGCATTTTTTATACTTCCGGCCACTTCCGCAGGGACAAAGGTCATTGCGGCCCGTTGAGGGACGGCTCTTGAAATCACCGGCTTGGACCATTTGCATTAACTTGTCCATGGGCTCCCCGGCCCGCCATAAGGACGCCAGCTTTTGCAGGATTGGCCGACTGTGGGTAAAGAAACGTTTGTAGCCTGCACATAGGTAGTTCAGCCCTTCTTCCCCTCCCGGCGTCCGGATGAAACGGTTCTTCGGGCAGCCACCGTTACACATAGAACGCACTTCGCATTCTCGACAATAGCGAGGGAGCGCATCCCATTTGGTTTGACCGAATGCTCTCTGGGCAGGACTCTCTAGCATTTCAGCCAGTGGCATCTTGTGGATATTCCCCAGATGGTGTTCCGGGTCGACGAAATGATCACAGGAATAGAAGTCTCCATTATGTTCAACAACCGGGATGTCGCCGCATGTCTCGCGGAAGATGCAGAGCGAATGCTCAACGGCCAATGCAGGCCTAGCCGCCTCATCGAATATCTGCACCGTGATGTGCCCCACATCATGGCGCACCCACTCGTCGAAAACGGTGCACAGAAAAGAGCCAAAGGCCTCAGCCGGAACCGTGTGTTGGGTTACTTCCCCGTCACCGTTTCTGTTTCGCTCGACGAAGGGCAGAAACTGTAAGTGTTGAACCCCAATCTCTTTGAAGAAGCGGTAAACGGAAGTGGGGTAGTAGACGTTCTGCGCATGAACCACACAGAGGGTGTCGATCTGAACCCCGGACTCTTTTAGGAGTTTGAATCCATGCATCACTTGTTTGTGAGTGGGCCTTTGTCCTTTGTTGACGCGGTGTGCATCGTGCAACTCCCGGGGACCGTCTAGGCTGAGCCCCACGAAAAAACCTTCCTCCGCAAAGAAGCGACACCAGGCTTCGTCAAGGAGCGTGCCGTTGGTCTGAATGCCATTGGTGATTCGCCGGTCAGAGGGCCGGTGCTTGCGCTGAAAGGAAACGATCTTGCGAAAGTAGTCTAAGCCTAGGATGGTTGGTTCTCCCCCATGCCACGAAAAGTTGATCACCGGGCTAGGAGAGGCTTCGATGTGCTGGACGATATATTCCTCCAGCATGCAGTCCGTCATGCGGAATGACTCGCCCTTTGGATACAACTGCTCCTTTTTGAGGTAGTAACAGTAGTGGCAATCGAGATTGCAAATAGCGCCAATCGGCTTTGTGAAGATTTGAAACTCGCGTGAGGCCGTGGCCATGACTAAACCCTCATTTCTAGGATTCCCTTCAAACAGTTTTCACTGTTACAAGTGACGCCAGCTTACCGTAAAAAAATAACAATATCCATAACAGCCGCACTTGTGCCAGAATCGGCGACATGGGGTGTTATCGGAACTCTCTTGCGCAGGAATAGGGACAGAGGCGGGGTGAGCCCGTAGGACCATCCCACACCAAGATAATCAGCGAGTAATTATCAGCGCTGTCGAATTAGTTTTGTTCCTATCCGGCTCATCGGGAGGTTAGTCTTTTGCGTTTCTTTTCGATACCGAAAAGTTTGATAAACTCGCCAAAGGTCCGATTGCTTAACCATCTAAGCCGTTCGATATAGAGCGGTGTTTGTCGCATGATGGTCTGAGGGTCGAACTTTCCTCTTGACATTTCGATTTGTTTCCTGTGAACGGGGTTTTTAAACCAACGATTGATCATAGGCTCATCGACTTCTAGGTGAAATTGAAAGCCATAAACGTTGGTCCTCAGTCGGAAGGCTTGATTTGAGCAAGTTGGCGAGACAGCCAAATGAACGGTCCCGTTCGGGATTTCAAAGGTATCCCCATGGCATTGAAATATCCTTTCGACATTCCGAAAGTGTGCTAAGAGTGGGTCTCTCCTGCCTTCTTCGGTAGGTAAAATATTGTACCAGCCGATTTCTTCTTCATGGTTCGGTGTCACTTTAGCACCGAGAACTCTGGCAATGAGCTGGGCACCCAGACAGATGCCCAACACAGGAATTTTCTTATCAAGTGCCTGTTCAATCAAGCCAAGTTCAGTGGTCAGATGAGGATATTGGTCAATCTGGTTAGCGTTCATCGGTCCCCCCAGAAGAATCAAACCATGGTGACCTCCCAAGCTTGGTTGAGCATCCGGATGACGACCAAAATTCACATATCGAATTCGAAATCCGAAGCTCTTACAAAGCGGATTCAGTGTTCCCAAGAGTTCATGAGCTACATGCTGACAAACCAAAAGCTTTCTCATGCGACCAGGGCTTTACTTCGCTGTATTCCGACGCTTTTTCAGCAGTTAGCTTTTTGGGTTAAAATAAAAATTTTAGGAGATTTTCCAAAACATTTGAATCTACGGATTCAGGGTTTTTCGGTTTCCCACATAAGCTTCACAGGCTACCCATTCACCGGTGCAGACGGCGTCGACCTTTTTTCGTGAGTAGAATTGCCCCTCCCCTTCGTATCTATCGAGCTTTTTGATGGATTCCGGGTCAATGTTTTTGATAAGAAGACCGTTAACCTTGGAGGCCGGGTATGGGAGGACATAGGGGTAACCGAGGTGTGAAACGAGCTTTTTGAAGTCTTGGAGAACAGCTGGAGAGGTGGTGAAGGTTTGACAGGTTAACTCGGTGACTAGGGATTGGTCCATTAGGGTACCGTATACAAAGAGATGCATCGACCCAAATCACCCGATGATTTTATAGGCGCCCCCCAGATAGTTCCGGCAAAGGTCAACGTAAGTGGAGGAGCCCATCTTGATCCAGTTTAAGGTCTCGCCGCTGATCTCCTTTTTTACCTTGGCCGGACTCCCGGCAGCCAGGACATGGGGAGGGATTTTCGTGTGAGGGACGATAACACTTCCCGCAGCGATAAGGGACTCTGCTCCGATCTCCGTATCCTCCAATACCGTGACGTTCATGCCGATGATCGCTCCGTGGCGAATGACACAGCCTTCCATGATAGCCCCGTGTCCCACCGTGACATCTTCATCCAGAATCGTTGGGCTCTCCCCTGAGTGAATGACACAATTATCCTGAATGCTTGTGCGGGGTCCTACCAGGATGGGATTCTCGTTCTGGTCGGACCTAATGACTGCTCCAAACCAGACGCTCACTTCGTCTCCGAGGGTGACATCGCCGATGAGGACTGCTGTGGGCGCGATAAATGCCTTGGGTGAAATCTTTGGTTTGCGCCCTTTATATTCAATAATCATTTAAAGATTGCCTCCTTAAGAATATTTTGCTGAAGATAGTGAAGCGGAGAAAAGAAATCAAGATCACTGCGACTCTTCTGGTGAGGGTGTGGAATCGCGCGGACAGAAACAGAGACCCCACATCAGCACATTAAAAGTTCCCCTGACAGAGGATATTTTTTCAGCCTATAACGAAAAATTCTTTCCCGCCATCTCAACGATTTTCTTCCCTATGGCAAGGGATGCAGTGGCGCCGGGTGAGGGGGCATTGAGCAAGTGTATGGTGTTTCCCGCCTGGGAGAGCGCAAAGTCGTCGATAAGAGCGCCTGCTCCAGATACCGCCTGAGCTCTGACTCCCGCGCCGCCGGGTTGTAGATCCTCAGGTTTTACTTCCGGCACGAGGCGTTGGAGCGCGCTGACGAAGGCCGGCTTGCTGGCGGATCGATAGAGTTCCCCGATTCCTGTCTTCCAATGGGCCCGGGCCATGGACCAGAAGCCCTTGTACGAAATCATTTTCCATAGGTCGTGGAGATTGATATCCGATCTCCGATACCCTTCCCTCGCGAGAGCGAGTATTGCGTTGGGACCCGCCTCTACCTCTCCATGGATCGTACGGGTGAAGTGAACGCCCAGAAAGGGGTAGTTAGGGTCAGGTACCGGATAGATAAGCCCTCGGACTAAAGAACGCCTTTCGGGGATGATGCTGTAGTATTCGCCTCGGAAGGGAACGATCCTAAGTTCCTCTTCCACCCCAACCTGTGAGCTTCTAAATCGAGTCGTCATCCGGGCCAGTTGATCCGAGAATAACCCACCACAGTTAATCAGATATTGAGTGTAAAACTCTCCGGGCGCTGTTCGTATCACCAGTCCACTGCCTGCTTGCCGGATGTCCGTGACCTCATGTGAGGTGAGTATCTCTCCCCCCCCGCTCTGGATTTTTGCGGCATAGGCCCGGGCCACTAGTGTGAAGTCAATGATCCCGGTAGTCGGTGCGTAGAGGGCCCTGATTCCGTTCGCGTTGGGCTCAATCTCCTTGAGCGTTTTAGGCTCGATCAGCTGCAGGCCCTGAACCCCGTTGGCCTTGCCTCGCTGATGAAGCTCCTCGAGCCGCGGAATTTCTTCTTCGGCGGTTGCTACGATGACTTTACCACAGAGTTCGTAAGGGATTCCTTGTCTGTTACAGAACTCAAGGAGTGCCTTTCTCCCAGAGACACAGGTTTGGGCCTTGATCGACCCGGGTTTATAATAGATCCCGGAGTGAATGACCCCGCTATTGTGCGCGGTCTGATGCAAGGCCAGCTGCCGCTCCTTCTCTAGCAGAAGAAGCTTCATGCTAGGATATTTCTCCGTAATCTCCATGGCGGTGGCGAGCCCTATAATGCCGCCACCGATCACAATCAGATCGAAGTGATTCGACCTCACATTCAACTCTCCGTAGCAGTGTTTATTTGATAATCGGCCAGATGCTTTTCTATGCCTGCGACGAACACCTCTCGAAGGGTTATCAAACTTCGGGAACCGCGTGGCTCAACGCCTAAAGCCGTGCGATCAGTGTAAAGTCGAGCTGATCCCGATCACGCCCGCGCCGCGGATTTGACTCTTTTTCAATTTATGAAGACTCTGGTTAATCTCTATGAGAGGGAAAATCTCCACCTCCGTACGGACCGGAATCTCAACGGCGAGCGCGAGCAGTTCCTCTGCGTCGCGTCGCGTGGCATTCGCAACGCTTCGTATCCTGCGTTCATGGTACAGCAACCTGTTGTAGTCGATTTCGGGAATAGGCGTCATCGTAATGCTGGCCAGGGCCACCGTGCCGCCCTTATCGAGTACGCTCAAGGCGTCGATCACAAGGTATCCCGCAGGCGCAAAGACAATGGCCCCCTGGATTTTCGCGGGTGGTGAATCTTCTGCCTTTCCAACCCAGGCGGCGCCCAAGGCTTGAGCATGCCTCTGGTGCTCTGGGCTTCGCGTAAAAACGTAGACCTCACAATGCCAATGGCGTGCTATTTGAATGGCGATGTGTGCTGACGCGCCGAAGCCAAACAACCCCAGATTCTCATAGGGGCGAATTTCACTCAACCGCAATGCGCGGTAGCCGATCACACCTGCGCATAGCAGCGGAGCCGCCTGGTGATCGGAGAAGTTTTTGGGAAGGGGGGTTGCAAACGCTTCGTCAATCACTGAAAGTTCGGCATAACCTCCATCCACTTGCAGCCCGGTAAATTCGGCCTGTTCACAGAGGTTCTCGTTGCCTCTCCGACAGTAGTGGCAGTGACCGCATGTGTGGTGCAACCACGGGACACCGACCCGATCTCCCACCTTAAATCGCCTAGCCTCGTGCCCGCATGCCTCGACGACGCCTACGATCTGATGGCCAGGGATGACAGGCAGCTTCGGGAGTGGAATGTCCCCCTCCACGATGTGCAGATCCGTGTGGCACATCCCGCAGGTATTGACGTGGATACGGATTTCATGCCGCTGGGGAAAAGGCGTGGGAAGATCAGCAAGAGTGAGGGGATTTTTATCAATAGTTTTTGGGTTACGCAGAAGTGCGGCAAGCATGGGAAACTCGGGCGAGAAACAAGGTCTCGTTATTAAATTTTCCTTGTTGCCTTCGCTATTTCCTTTTTCCTAAAGATGCGATCTCTAAGAATAAGATGCTCGAATGGTGACGTCACTGGAGTAGGCGTGTCCAGGTCCTCGCCTCTCATGGTCCTTTTGATCCTATATCACCCCCTATATATTTTCCTACGAGATCCATGATGTCCGGAGGCGACTCGGTTTCCCGAATTCTCTCCCCAGGCGCAAGCAGTTTATCCGAGGCGCCTGCAGTGAGCAGGATAAATTTATCACCGATGAGTCCTCGAGCCCTCACCGATGCGATGACATCTTCTTGAAGCTTGACCTGCCTTTCCACTCGGATACCGACTCGGGCCCGGTCATCCGCCAGACCTATCGATTTTACCTTGCCGACCTTCACTCCAGCGATCTCCACCGGGTCACCGAGTTTGAGCCCGGCCACTGAGGCGAAATCCGCGTAAACCACATAGCCGCTATTACCCCAGAGTTCCAGCTTCCCCAAGCGGATGCTCAGGTAGCCTAGGCAGACGATTCCCAGAAGGACAAAAGTCCCGACAATGATTTCCGTGCGCGTTTGGATCATGAATCCCATCTCCTAAAGCATTTGTATAGGCCCATCGGTTTTTCCTTGGATCAGCTGTCGTACCACCGGATTTTGGGACTTCTGAAATTCCTCTGTAGGCAGGCTCTCTTCTATAACCCCGTTAGCCAGCATAGCAACATAATCTGAAATCTCAAATACTTGCGGGATGGCATGACTGACAACGACCCCAGTGAAACCGAAGGCTTTCTGGGTTCGGGCAATAAGTTGATGAATGCCGCGCTCCAGCACCGGGTCGAGCCCTGTGGTGGGTTCGTCAAAAAGGACGATCTCCGGATTCATGATGAGAGCCCGGGCTAATCCACACCGCTTCTTCATGCCGCCACTCAGTTCCCCAGGGTATTTGTAACCCATTCCCTTGAGCCCTACTTGATCCAAACGGTCTTCGACTTTCTTACGTATTTCTGGCTCGGTCGAGTCGGTTTTTTCTCTTAACGGAAAGGCGACGTTATCAAAAAGCGTTAGGGAATCCAACAACGCTGCCCCCTGGAAGAGAAAGCCGAATCGACCGCGCATCTCATTCAGTTTCCTCTGTCCA
Source organism: Binatia bacterium (assembly GCA_046757725.1). Lineage (GTDB taxonomy): Bacteria > Desulfobacterota > Binatia > UBA9968 > UBA9968 > JBHHYU01. Next base: position 22,242 of record JBHHYU010000012.1, on the reverse strand, counting down.
AGTTTGCTGACGTTCACGTTATCCACGAAGACTTCACCAGTGTCCGGCGCGAGCAGCGCATTCAAATGTTTTAAAAGAACGGTTTTTCCACTACCGCTTGTGCCCACGATTGTGGTAATTTTGCCGGTGGCCAGTTCCAGGTTCACGCCCTTGAGCACCTGTTGATGGCCAAAACGTTTGTGCAAGTTAACGACACGTATCATTGCATTACAGCTCATCAAAACATGATAGAGGTTAAAAAGTAATCCCAAACCAAGATCAATACGAAAGATAGTACTACGGATTGAGTCGTTGCCTGGCCTACTCCCGTAGCCATGGGTGGGGCATGGAATCCCTTATAGCAACAGACCCAGGTAATGATGATACCGAAATTGGAGGACTTGATCATGCCGGTATAGACGTCATGGAAAACGACGCTGTTCACCATGCCTGAAAAGTAGCTTCCGGAGCTGACTCCGAGTAGTTTGACCCCGACGACGTAAGCGCCATAAATCCCCACCACGTCAAAGATGGCACCCAGCAAAGGCATGACAATCAAGCCGGCAATCAGGCGGGGGGACACCAAGTACTTGATGGGGTCAATGGCCATGGAATAGAACGCATCAATCTGTTCGGTTGCCCGCATGCTGCCAAGCTCTGCAGCCATAGCCGAACCGGTCCTCCCGGTTACCATGAATGCTGAAAGCACGGGGCCGAGCTCACGCAACAAGGTTAAGGCCACGGCGGAACCAAGCCAGCTCTCGGCGTTAAATTGTCGCAGGCTATAATAGCCTTGGAACCCCATGACCATACCGGTGAAAAAGCCGGAAAGCAGAACGATCGCAACGGAATCTACTCCGACACTCTTAATGTGCTGGATGATGAGAGAAGCCTTGACCGGTGGACGAAACTCCAAAAACAAACCGGTGAAGAGAAAGATGAACATCTTCCCCAGCTCGGAGAGTTGGTCCAGAGTAGTTCGGCCAATGCGACTTAGTAGAAAAAGCATCTTGATGTTTAGTGGCTATTATAAAAAAATCTGGTAGTTTGCAAGAGTGTAACGGCTCTTTTGAAAAAATGTGAGACAAATCTCATGTACCAGACCTGTGCCGATGGAACAACCATTTGATTCCGGGGACGGTCGTCTGCATCCCCGTCGTGCATGGGGATACGAGTCCCCGTTAAGCTCACGCTCAACCCGATGTGGAATCCTCGGTCTTTGATCTCAAAACAGGTATGTTGCAAATAGAATCCAGGTTGCATATGAGAAGCTGCCCTGCCACCCGTCCGGACGAAAGCTTGGACACCATTTTTCAAGGTAAGCTGCCGGTCCTTCAAAAAAAGAAAGGATACCGTTTCTCGCTCGATGCGATTTTACTAGCTCGTTTCCCGGAGATTCATGGGAGAGAAAAGATCTGTGATCTGGGGACGGGGAATGGAGTTATCCCCCTTATCCTTGCTACTCTGTATCCTTGGGTCCAGGCGACTGGTCTGGAGATCCAGCGGTCAATGGTAAGGAGGGCGTCGAGAAATGTGGAACTCAACCAACTAGAGGATCGAGTGACGGTTGTTCAGGGAGATGTTCGATCCATTAAAAAGCTCTTTCTTCCCGGGAGCTTTACCGTGGTGATTTGCAATCCCCCGTACCGACGCTCGAAGAGCGGACGAATCAACCCGGATCAAGAAAAACGCATTGCCCGTCATGAAATCAAGGGTGACCTCACGGATTTTCTCCGGGCTGGGTCTTATCTGTTGACGCGCAGAGGAAAGATGACTCTGGTCTATCCGGTAGGGCGTACCCTAGATCTCCTCCAGACAATGAGGCAGGAAGGTGTGGAACCCAAACGCGTGAGGCTGGTGCACTCTTTTAAAGGAGCCAAAGCAACTCTTATGCTAGCCGAAGGAATAAAAGGGGCCCGGGACGAGCTTGAGGTCATGCCACCTCTTGTGGTGTACAGACACGCAGGGAAGTACACCTTGGAGATGAAAACCATTCTTGCGGGCGCCTGAAAAGGCTGCTCCCCGTTCTTTGTTTTACGTCATCCCTTTTCGAGAATGGGCGGCAAAGAGTCTTTTGAAGGCCCGACGGATTTGCGGATCCTTGATGGTGTTTAGTGGCTGTTCATTAAGCTTTGACTTGGATACTGAATGGTTAGGCGTACGAACATCTTTGTCTTCAGATCTCGCCCCTTCCGTCTCTATCTTCCCGACAAAGAAGAAAATGTTTTTTACGACTTCCCTTCCTAAACTCTGATTGAGCTTTTCCGAGATCATCTCTTTCATATATTGAAGTTGCTGCATCCACGTAGGGCTCGAAACTTTAACGAAGAGCGTCCCATGCCGGATTTTCTCCGGTTGTGCATTGCGAGCAATGGTGGAGCCTACCATCTCATCCCAGATTGGCCAGACTCCATACTCCACCACCTGGTCGGATTGGTCCAGTCTCTTGAGAGATGTCTCTAGAATCTTGCCTAGCTTTTCCATCTGAGAATCCTTCTTTGGCATGTTTCCAACCCATGATACACCATAAAACGAAACCGAAGGGAAGAAGATTTTTTCTATAATCATGTTATCAAAATTGTGGATAAGCTGTCGATAACTTGGGAAGGAAAAAATAAAACACGCGTAACGGTTGGTTTTTTAGATTTTTATTCAGAGTTATAGATAGAATCCACCAAAAAAGGAAATTTTTTCTTGACAATACAATATGTGGTGTTTCATAATGCAAAATGCACAAAATGGAGGAGATAGCTGCTATGGACTTATTGTCTCGTTTTGCCCGATTACTAGCTCATTGCAAAAGGGTGGATCATAAAAATGTGTCGTTCAGTTTATTTAGATATAATAAAACGGCGTTTTGTTAGTTTTTCGATGGCGATGGAGTACGGTGGGAAAAGGAGGATAGGATTAATGGCCGATGCGGTATCAAAAGGCGTACTAGAGCACGTTCCTCAAACAGGTGCTGGAATTTCAGGCGGCCTCAAGATCGAGCGCTATTTCACCCATCTTGGACGAAGCCCGTACAGCGAAATTCAGTGGGAAAACCGCGCAGCCTCGATCGTTAATGAAAAGGGAAAAGTCGTATTTGAGCAGGCCAACGTAGAGATTCCTAAGTTTTGGTCACGGATGGCTACTAATGTAGTGGTTTCCAAATATTTTCGTGGGCCTTTGGGTAGTCCCCGGAGAGAACGTAGCGTACGCCAATTGATCGACCGGGTAGTCAATACGGTGGCGACTTGGGGTAGGGCAGGCGGCTATTTTTCCAGTGAGGAGGAGACAGAAACTTTCGCCGATGAATTAACCCATATTCTTCTTCATCAAATGGCCTGTTTTAATAGCCCGGTCTGGTTTAACTGCGGTATCGAGAAAACGCCCCAGTGCTCTGCCTGCTTCATCCTCTCCGTGGATGATACGATGGAATCCATCTTGGACTGGTACCGTAAAGAGGGGCTTATCTTTAAGGGAGGTTCTGGATCCGGGGTGAATCTTTCTAGGATCCGTTCCTCGAGAGAGCAGCTAGCAGGCGGAGGTGCTGCTTCCGGGCCGGTTTCTTTCATGAAAGCAGCGGATGCCTCGGCGGGCGTGATCAAATCCGGCGGCAAGACCCGACGCGCCGCAAAGATGGTTGTTCTTAATATCGATCACCCCGATATTGTGGAGTTCATCAAGTGCAAAGTGGAGGAAGAAAAGAAAGCATGGGCGCTCATAGAAGCAGGTTACGATTCCGGCCTGGACGGACCGGCCTATGGGAGCGTGTTTTTTCAGAATGCTAACAACTCGGTTCGAGTGTCTGATGATTTTATGCAGGCTGTAATTGAGGACCGGGAATGGAAGACGCGTTACGTCACCACGGGAGAGGTTTGTGAAACGTATAGAGCACGAGACTTGCTCCAGATGATTGCCGATGGGACCTATTTCTGTGGTGATCCCGGCATGCAGTTCGACACAACCATAAATGCCTGGCACACGTGTGCCAACACGGGAGCTATTAACGCCTCTAACCCTTGTTCCGAATACATGCATCTCGATAACTCAGCCTGTAACTTGGCGTCATTGAACTTGCTTAAGTTCCTCCGCGATGATGGGGTTTTCGATGTGGAGGCTTTCCGCCATGTCGTAGACGTCATGATCCTGGCGCAGGACATCCTAGTGGATAATTCCTCCTATCCCACTCCTGATATCACAGCCAACGCACACGCCTTCCGCGAATTGGGGTTGGGGTATGCCAATCTCGGTGCTTTGCTCATGTCTTTGGGTCTTCCCTATGATTCGGATGCGGGCAGGGAATACGCGGCTGCTATTACTGCCTTTGTGTCCGGAGAGGGCTATCTGCAGTCCACCCGCGTAGCTGAGAGGATAGGATCCTTTGAGGGATTCGCGGTAAACCGTCGACCCATGCTCCAAGTGTTGAACAAACACCGGTCCCATGCCAACAAAATTCCTCCCTCTCATGTCCCCTTGGATCTTCTCACCGCAGTCAGAGGGGTCTGGGACCTGGCCTGTGAAGGTGGAGAAAAAGTAGGGGTGAGAAACTCTCAGATATCGGTCTTGGCCCCTACGGGGACCATTGCCTTCATGATGGACTGTGACACCACCGGCGTAGAGCCTGATATAGCTCTCATAAAGTACAAGAAACTAGTAGGAGGTGGGCTTCTAAAGATCGTCAACAATACAGTCCCCCGTGCCCTCAGGAGACTGGGCTATGACCTGAAGCAGATTCAGGATATTGTGGAATATATAGATGAAAATGAAACTATCGAGGGCGCGCCGCATCTCAAAAATGAAGACCTCCCGGTCTTTGATTGCGCCTTCAAGCCGGCTAAAGGTAGTCGGTCCATCCATTATCTAGGCCATCTAAAAATGATGGGGGCCACTCAACCCTTTATCTCCGGCGCAATCTCTAAAACCATCAACGTTCCTAGTTATGCGACCACAGAGGAAATCATGCAGGCCTACATCGAGGCCTGGAAACTGGGGCTCAAGGCTGTGGCCATTTACCGCGATGGCTCCAAACGGACTCAACCTCTCAATACCTCAAAAAAGGATAATAATAAGGTTTCAAAGACGGAGATGAAGGAATCTCGTCCGTTGAGGCGCAAGCTTCCAGATGAGAGGGACTCCATCACCCACAAGTTCGATATTGCAGGCCATGAGGGTTACATAACCGTAGGGATGTACGAAGAAGGTCAACCAGGGGAAATCTTCATTACCATGTCCAAGGAGGGCTCAACGATATCGGGTCTTATGGATTCCTTTGCCACTGCAATCTCGATGGCGCTTCAGTATGGTGTGCCTCTGAAAATTCTTGTGGACAAGTTCAGCCATATGCGATTCGAACCTTCAGGGTTTACGAAAAATCCGAATATCCCCATTGCGAAGTCCATTATGGACTATATTTTTCGTTGGCTGGCCACCAAGTTTTTTGATAAAGAGGCGCAACGGGAAGTTGGAATTGTTAAAAGCGTAGAGGGTGAGAGTGCCGTTAATAAAAAGCCGCCACTTAGCTTACAAGGTCCACGTGGTGGGGCCCCTGTAACGACGATTAGCAGTATTACAAGTTTCTTTCAGGAGGATGCTCCTCCCTGTCCCGATTGCGGAGCCATCATGATCCGTAGCGGAGCCTGTTACAAGTGCATGAACTGTGGTGCTGTAAGCGGTTGCTCCTAGTCTATGGTTGTTTCATGTTGTACGATTGAGGAGGATCTTATACGTGGGAGGGAGCAACTAGAAGTAAGAGTTCCAGAGTCGGGTGGGAGGGAAGTGTTAGACGAGGAGGTCCAGCAGAGTCTCCACCGATTGGAAGCGTTTCTCAAAAAGGAAAAAAAGAAACCCTGTATGTTTGGCTCCATGGATGACTGAGGTTGATGGGAGAGGTTAAGTCCTTTAGTAACTACGCTTATCTCGCTGCTAAGGTCTGCACCTACTGTGGTAGGCGGCTGTCCTTATTTGGGGGTAGATCTAATTCTAAGGTTAAGGATCATGTGGTGCCGCTTGCCAGAGGTGGGTCGGATAACCCGGATAACATTGTCGCTTGTTGCAAAGAATGCCATGTCCTGAAAGGGGATTACCTCAATTATTCCCTTATTCCGCCGTTTCTGAGCGGACCGTGTTTGATATCTGATATCCGGAGATACCTCAGAGGGGTCAGGCAGGCCGTGAGCAGCCGCAACTCCATTCTCGATCTCACCAAGTAACGCCTTTGTAGGGAAGTTCCCGCGCTGTTATCTTTGGGGAGTGTCCCTCCAGGGGCTATCTGTGTGTCTCCCTACACAACGAAACCCGACAGGCATCGGTCAGCAGGTGCTTAGGATGCAGGCAGTGGCTTTTCCTCACTTCCGGCTTATTTCTTTTCCAGTACGAGAACGTGATTATGGGTATCAAAGTCCATGCGAAAATTTCGTAGAAAGTTAAGTCCCAGTAACCCGGCAATCTTGGGATCGGGAAAGACATCGTGAATGGCTGCCGTGAGGCCCTTAACCTGCATTCCGCCGATCTCAATGGAATCGAGGCTTATCAAGGGGGCGTGGATCACCCCGTTCGCGGTCTGGAAGGGAATCGTGGGCAGTTTCTCCCCCACACCGATACCTAGCTCCTTGGCGGTCGCGTGAGAGATCATAGTATAGCTTGCACCTGTATCTACGATAAATCTTTTCGAGGTCTTCTGATTGACGACAGCCTCGACGATCACGACCTCTCCTTTCTTCTGAAAAGGGATCGATACCTTGTCCGGCAATAAAGGCAACAACGGTGCCTGACGCCTTGGATTCTTTCGGGTCTTTATCTGTTTAACCCTGCCCTTGAGTTCCCCCGGGATATTATAAGGGTTATCGGTAAAGTGAACTACCCCGTTTTTATCTACCCAACGGTAGATGTTAGCGGACCGTGATGAGACCGGGGTGGAGCAGAGAACAAGAACCGTGATCGCGGCAACATAAACTTTCAACATAAAACATTGTATCAGAAAAGGGGTTTTAGCGGTAGAATTAAATTTTTTCTTTCTTGGTGGCCTACTTTACAAGCTACGGGGAGTGTGATAGAAATCAGCATAAATTGAGAAAGGATAAAGAGAAGACGAACGGAGAAGACATGGGAGTTGCTCAACAGCAGAAGCTGGAAGTTATTGAGCAGTTCAGACTCCACCAGACCGATACCGGGTCACCAGAGGTACAGGTTGCCCTCCTCAGCCAGCGCATCGAGTACCTCACGGAACATTTTAAGATCCATGTCAAAGATCACCACTCTCGCCGGGGCCTCCTTAAGCTAGTGGGGCAGCGGAGGAGGCTGCTCGATTACCTCAAGAAAAACGATCACGAGAGGTACCAAACTCTGATCCACCGTTTGGGAATAAGGAAGTAGTGGCCTCGGGGTGAATGTCCCCTCCCTCTTTTTTTCCGTTACACACGTCTGGCTTTACTTTATAAGGATTCACATATGGTGAAAAAGATTGACATTGACTACTATGGCCGTCCTCTATCTGTTGAAGTGGGGAGGATGGCGAAGCAAGCCAACGGTGCGGCCCTGGTGCGTTACGGAGAAACCGTTGTTCTTGTAACTGCCGTAGCAGCCAAAGAAACTAAGGCTGATACGGATTTTTTCCCTTTGACGGTAGATTATCAAGAGAAGACATTTGCAGCTGGCAAGATCCCCGGCGGATTTTTTAAACGAGAAGGGCGCCCTTCAGAAAATGAGATACTAACCTGTCGGCTAGTTGACCGTTCTATCCGTCCGCTCTTTTCTGAAGGTTTTCGGTGTGAGACTCAAGTGATTGCTACTGTCCTCTCAGCAGACAAGGAAAACGCCCCGGATATAGTTGCCATGCTGGGGACCTCGGTTGCCCTGGAAGTCTCTGATATTCCTTTTCAAGGGCCGATTGCAGGGGTTCGGGTCGGCAGGATCCAAGGTCGGTGGGTGATCAACCCTGCTAGGAATCAGCTTGAGGAAAGCGATATCGATATTTTCCTGGCGGGTAGCCGGGAGGCTATCATTATGGTCGAGGGTGGGGCACGAATGGTGCCGGAAGATACGATCTTGGAGGCATTATTCCGAGGTCATGAGGCCATACAGCCGGTTCTGGATTTGCAAGAGGAGATTAGACGAGAGGTGGGGAGAACCAAACGTCCGGTTGCGAAAGTTGAGCAGGAGAATGCTCTGATCCGGCGGGTTCAGGAGTTGGCCCAGGATAAAGTCAAGGAGGCTATCGAAGTACGGGAGAAGCAAGAACGTGCGTTACAATTGGATAGGGTTAAGAGTGACGTGGTCTCTCAGACTTTGATGGAATATCCGGAAAAAGAAAAACAGATCAAGGGTGTTTTTGAAGAATTGAAGAAAACCTATTTTCGTTATCTCGTCGTGAAGGAACAACGCCGAATTGATGGCCGGAGTCTCAAGGAGGTCCGTCCGATCGCCTGTGAGGTCGGATTCCTGCCTCGCACGCATGGGTCGGCTCTTTTTACTCGAGGAGAGACGCAAGCCTTAGTCGTTACTACCTTAGGAACAGGGGGCGATGAGCAGAAAATCGATGCCTTGATGGGTGAGTACTACAAAAGATTCATGCTTCATTACAATTTTCCTCCCTTCAGCGTTGGTGAGGTAAAGTTCTTGCGCAGCCCGGGCAGGAGGGAGATTGGCCATGGGGCATTGGCGGAACGGGCACTTGTCTCTGTCCTCCCCAAAGAGGACAAGTTTCCTTACACGGTTCGTCTGGTCTCAGAGATTTTAGAATCGAATGGCTCCAGCTCGATGGCGACGATTTGCGGTGGCTCGCTCTCTCTGATGGATGCTGGGGTTCCGACGGTGGCCCCGGTGGCTGGAATTGCGATGGGTCTTATTAAAGATGGCGATACGGTTCGGATTCTCTCTGATATCCTGGGGGATGAAGATCATCTAGGGGATATGGATTTTAAAGTGGCAGGGACTCGAGAGGGGATCACATCTTTGCAAATGGATATCAAGATCGGTGGAGTGACTCGAGAGATTATGAGAGAGGCCCTCTATCAGGCAAGAGATGGAAGGATTGGTATTCTTGACGTGATGCAGACTGCGATAAACGAGCCTCGCAAAGAAGTCTCCGCATATGCCCCTCGCATTATTACCATGAAAATCAAACCCGGGAAAATTCGTGATGTTATTGGTCCGGGAGGCAAGGTCATACGGGGCATAGTGGAAGCTACCGGTGTCAAGATGGACGTAGAGGATGATGGGACGGTCACCATCGCTTCGGTTGATAGAGCCGGGACGCTCAAGGCGGTAGAAATGGTAGAGCAAATTACGGCAGAGGCAGAGATAGGTAAAATCTACGCGGGAACAGTGAGAAAAATTATGGACTTTGGCGCTTTTGTGGAGATTCTCCCCGGGACCGATGGTCTGGTACATATTTCCCAGTTAGCTCCTGAACGGGTGCGACAGGTCAGTGATATTGTCAAGGAGGGGGATGAGGTATTGGTTAAGGTCCTGGACATCGATAAGCAGGGGAAGATCAGACTCAGTCGAAAAGAAGCCCTCACGGAAGCTGGAAAAGATAAATTTGCACAAGGCTCCGAGGCCCGCGGTGATTCACCTCGAAAGGCAAACTAAACCATTTCCTCTTCTCCATGTTTACTAAGACCGTCCTGGACAACGGCATCCGTATTCTTTCGGAGGAAATGCCGAACGTCCGCTCCGTCAGTCTAGGGATCTGGGTAGAGATCGGATCACGACACGAGACGCCCCACCAAAATGGAATCTCCCATTTTATCGAACACCTCCTGTTTAAAGGCACGGAACGGCGTAGCGCAGCGCGGATCGCCGAGGAGATGGATTCGGTCGGAGGGGTACTGAATGCCTTTACCGCCAAGGAGTACACCTGTTATTACGCCAAGGTGCTGGATGAGAATCTCCCGCTAGCCATCGATCTCCTAACCGACATCTTTCTCCATTCGATTTTCGACCAGGAAGAAATCGAACGCGAGAGATCAGTCATCTTACAGGAGATCTCTCAGGCCGAGGATAGCCCGGAAGACTACCTGCACGATCTTTTTAATTTCGATTTTTTTAAGGATCATCCCTTGGGTTGGCCCATTTGCGGTCAGGCCAAAACCGTATCAGATTTTCACCGTGATGACTTGCTGAGCTATGTACATGATCGATATCTACCGGCGAGAGTGATTGTAGCATCTGCCGGGCACTTGGGTCACGAGGCGCTTGTCAGGGAGATAAGCAGGCGGTTGGGGGGCAAGGATTTAGAGTCTCGAGGTCGGAGTTCCGGGATCGAAGCCGAGAGCAGTCCTACACTCGCAAAGGGGATATTCCGGCATTGGAAACCCCTGGAGCAGGTTCATCTCTGTCTTGGGATGGGGGGAATCCACCAGTCCCATCCCCTGCGCTATGCCGCGTATATCCTCAATACAATTTTGGGTGGGGGAATGAGCTCGCGCCTGTTTCAGGAGGTTCGGGAGAAAAGAGGAAAAGCATATTCCGTATACTCCTTTTTGGCCTCTTATAGAGACGTGGGGTACTTGGGTGTCTACGCGGGGACGAGTCGTGCCTGGGTCGAGGAGGTGGTGGATTTGATTCTTAAAGAGATGGGACGGCTGGCAGCAGGAGATCTAAGTGAGGAAGAACTTCAGCGAGCCAAGGGCCAGCTCGTGGGAAACATGATTTTGGGCCTGGAGTCCGCCGATTCTTGGATGAGCCACATCACTAGAAGTGAGATCTACTTCAGCAAGGCTATTCCTCTGGAAGAAATTTCCGAGGGAGTTCGTACTGTTTCTCTGGCTGATGTGGTGAATCTAGCCCACACGACCTTTCATCCCGACAGGATGGCACTTTCTCTCCTGGGCGATCTTAAGGAAGACTTTAAACTAAGGACCTTAGACCTTAGACATTAAACTGTCGGGTTGGGAGCTCAAAGTTTATTCTCTACCGCCGATGGACGAGGTCCAGATTCAAATAAAGCGGTTGCGCCAAAGGGAAGATAAGATTCCTTTACCGGCGTACATGACTGAAGGAGCGGCCGGGATGGATCTTTCTGCGGACTTGGAAGAAGATCTGGTTCTAGGACCGTTGGAGCGTTCCTTGATCCCGACTGGAATTGCAGTAGCCTTACCGCGAGGTTTCGAGGCCCAGATTCGGCCCCGCAGCGGTCTAGCCTTAAGAGATGGGATTGCTCTGGTGAATAGCCCCGGAACCATCGATACAGATTACCGAGGGGAGATCCAGCTCATCGCCATCAATTTGGGAAAGGATCCCGTTGTAATTCGCCACGGCCAACGGGTTGCCCAGATGGTTGTACAGCGAGTCTGGCGGGCCCAGTGGCAGGAGGTTCATGAACTTCCTGCCTCCGGGCGCCAAGACGAGGGGTTCGGTCATACCGGCTGAACTACAGATTTAGGAATGCAGAATACAGATGATTGATCGATACAGTCGCCCAGAGATGGCGCGGATCTGGTCCGAGCAAAATCAGTTTCAGAAGTGGCTTGAGGTGGAAATCCTGGCCACCGAGGCCCTGGCTCAAATGGGAGACACTCCTAAGAGCGTCGTTGGGCGTATCAAGAGGCGGGCTCACTTCGACGTTGCGCGAATCCGGCATCTTGAAAAAGAGGTCCGCCACGAGATGATCGCCTTCCTAAGTTCGCTGGCGGAGTCTTTGGGTGACGACGCACGGTTCATTCACGTCGGTATGACCTCTTCTGATGTCATGGACACCGCCTTCGGGTTACAACTTATGGATGCTTCTTCCCTCCTGACTAAAGACATTCGGGAACTCATGAAGGTGCTCAGACGCCAGGCCCTGAAGCATAAATGGGTACCCATGATCGGGCGCACCCATGGAGTCCATGCCGAGCCTATCACTTTTGGCTTCAAACTGGCGCTTTGGTACGATGAGATGGGGCGGAACTTGATCCGGTTAGAGAAGGCTGCAGATGAGGTGAGCGTCGGGAAAATCTCTGGGGCTGTAGGGACCTATGCCCAGATATCGCCGAAAGTAGAAGCCTACGTCTGTAAAAAGAGTGGGCTCAAGCCTGCTACTATCTCCAGCCAGATTGTCCAACGGGATGTCCACGCCTTTTTTTTCGCGACGCTGGCTGTTATTGCTAGCTCTCTGGAAAAGTTTGCCGTTGAGATTCGCCACCTTCAACGGACGGAGGTTCTGGAGGTTGCAGAGCCTTTCACTGAAAGACAGAAGGGCTCATCGGCGATGCCTCATAAAAGGAATCCGATCCTGTCGGAAAACGTCTCAGGTTTGGCAAGACTCATGCGCGCCTATGCCGTTGCAGCCTTAGAAAACATTCCCCTCTGGCATGAGCGGGATATCAGTCACTCCTCGGTCGAAAGGGTGATCGCGCCGGATGCGACGGTCTTGTTGGATTTCATGCTGCACCGACTGACCTATGTCTTGAAGAATCTTTGTGTCTACCCGAAGACCATGCAACGCAACCTGGAAAAAAGTGGGGGGGCAATTTTTTCCCAGAGGGTTCTGCTCCGGCTGGTTGAGAAGGGGTTGCCCCGAGATACGGCTTATCGAGTGGTGCAACATCACGCGCTAAAAGTGGCGAAAAATGGTATGGATTTTAAGCGTGAACTCTTGAAAGATCCGAAAATACGCCGATACCTCTCTTCATCCGACATTGAACAGATATGGGATTTGAAGCATTATCTGACGAACGTCGACCTGATCTTTCGGAGGGTTTTTCAATCACCGGACCGCTGAAGAAAGCCAGGCTAACTCTACTCTGCCTGGAGGTATCTTTGGGGTCCCGTGGGTTCTAGAGGAGCCGGAATGAAAAAGAGCGATGCTTTTTACGAGGGGAAAGCCAAGATCCTTTACGGAACCGAGGATCCCGATCTGATTATCCAGTACTTCAAAGATGACGCCACAGCGTATAATGCGCAGAAGCGGGGAACCATCCAGGGCAAAGGGATAATGAATAACAGGATCTCTGAGGCTCTCTTTACGTTTTTGGAAGGCAGGAATGTGCCGACCCATTTTGTGCAACGGCTGAATGAACGTGAGATGCTTGTGCGCAGACTTGAAATTATCCCCGTAGAAGTGATTGTGCGGAATCGGATTGCCGGCAGTCTCGCTAAGCGCCTTGGATTGGAAGAAGGTGCCGTACTCTCTGAACCTGTCCTGGAACATTGTTATAAGAGCGACTCCTTGGGGGATCCCATGATCAACGAATCTCATATCCGGGCTCTTGGCTGGGCCACTGAAGAGGAGTTGGAAACGATGCAGGATCTTTCTTTTCGTATCAACGAACTTCTTAAGGAATTTTTTGATCATCGCAACCTAATCCTGGTGGACTTTAAGTTGGAGTTTGGACGCCATCACGGCAAGGTCTATCTGGGAGATGAGATATGCCCCGATACCTGTCGGCTTTGGGAAAAAGGTACCCTGAAAAAACTTGACAAAGATCGATTCCGCCGTGATTTGGGCAAGGTCGAAGATGCGTACCAGGAGGTTTGTCGGCGGGTCTGTGGTTAAACGGTAGAGTTTCTAATGCGAATTAAGATTTTTGTCTCCCTAAAGGAGGGCGTCCTGGATCCTCAAGGTAAAGCGGTAGAACGCTCTCTTCACACGTTAGGTTACGGGGAAATTCGAGACGTCCGCGTGGGAAAGATAGTAGCGGCGAGTCTCGATGTGACATCTCGTGAAGTCGCTGAAGTCCGGATCCATGAAATGTGTGCGAGGCTCCTGGCTAATCCTGTCATCGAGGACTACCGTTTTGAGATTCAGGAGTAAGCCGTGCGTTGGGGCGTAATTGTTTTTCCGGGCGCATGCGATGATCAGGACGTCTATGATTGTCTCAGACGTGTCCTGGCACAAGAGGTAACCCTCCTTTGGCACAAAGATAACCTCGACGGCAATTTCGACTGCCTTGTCTTGCCAGGGGGATTTTCTTATGGTGACTACCTCCGGCCCGGCGCCATGGCTCGCTTCTCTCCTATTATGCGTGGCGTGGTTGATTTTGCCCGTCAGGGTGGATTCGTTCTAGGCATCTGTAACGGTTTTCAAATTCTCTGTGAGGCTGGGCTTCTGCCTGGGGCGCTGACGCGCAATACCGGTCTCCAGTTTGTTTGTGGTCACGTTTACCTACGTGTTGAAGAAACCGACACGCCTTTCACCCGTGCCGCAAAGAAAGGGGAGCTTCTCAGGCTACCAGTCAAACACGGTGAGGGCTGCTATTATGCAGACCCGGGAACCTTGGACCGGTTGGACAAGAATCGGCAGATTCTCCTGCGCTACGTGAACGGGAGGGGAAAGACCTCAGCTTCAGCCAATCCCAATGGCTCCTTGAACCACATCGCTGGCATTTGTAATGAGGAGAGAAATGTTTTTGGGCTTATGCCGCACCCCGAGGACGCGTCAGAGCAGATTCTGGGCAGTGAGGATGGCCGTAAAATATTTTCATCCCTGATTGTGACTGCCAATGAGAAGGATAAGCGGAAAGCAAGACATGACGCAGGTAGATCCTAGAGAGTTTTTTCAACCCTCGCTGACCGCAGAGATCATTGCCGGGCATGGCTTGAGTGACGAGGAATATCAAAGGATTGTGAAGATTTTGGGGCGGGACCCCAACTACACGGAACTTGGGATCTTTTCCGTTATGTGGTCGGAGCACTGCAGCTATAAAAGCTCTAGGGGCTTGCTTAAAGGCCTCCCTACGGAAGGTCCAGGAGTTATTCAAGGTCCAGGAGAGAACGCAGGGATCGTGGAGATCGGAGAGGAATTGGCTGCAGTTTTTAAGATGGAGAGCCATAATCATCCCTCTTTTATCGAGCCGTATCAGGGGGCTGCCACCGGTGTCGGAGGCATACTGAGGGACATATTTACTATGGGGGCACGCCCTATCGCCTCTTTGAACTCTCTCCGATTCGGTAGCATCGATCATCCCCGTACCCCCTATCTTATGAGAGGCGTTGTGGCAGGAATTGGAGGGTACGGTAACTGTGTGGGTGTTCCTACAGTGGGTGGCGAGATCTTTTTTGACGAATGTTACAATGCCAATATTCTCGTCAACGCCTTTACCCTTGGAATCGTCAAGAAGAAGGGCATCTTCAAAGGGATGGCAAAGGGTATCGGCAACCCTTTGATCTATGTTGGCGCAAAGACGGGACGGGACGGAATCCATGGGGCTACTATGGCCTCCGAGGCCTTTTCTCAAGAAGCGGAGGGCCGACGACCTACAGTGCAGGTAGGCGATCCTTTTACGGAGAAGCTCCTTTTAGAGGCGTGTCTTGAACTGATGGAGAGAGATTGTCTGGTCGGCATTCAAGACATGGGGGCTGCTGGACTTACCAGTTCGGCTGTGGAGATGGCTGAGAGAGGCGGAAGCGGTGTGGAGCTGGAGCTTTCCTGCGTGCCACTTAGGGAGCAGGGGATGACCCCCTACGAGATTCTCCTTTCGGAATCACAGGAACGGATGCTCCTGGTGGCGAGAGAAGGTAGTGAGGATGAGGTTCAAAGCGTATTTGAGCGCTGGGACCTCGATGCCGTAGTGGTGGGGAAGGTAACCGGAGACGGCCTGTTCCGTACCCTCCTTCATGGGAAGGAGCTGGGGCGTATTCCCATTACTGCGCTGACGAGGGAGGCCCCCGTCTATAGCCGACCCGTGGAGAGGCCACAGTGTCAAGACGAGATCCAAAAGCTGGACCTGTCCAAAATTGAAGTGCCAAAGGACCTGGGTGAAACCTTGAAGCTCTTATTGGATTCTCCGAACCTCGCCTCTAAGGAGTGGGTCTATCGTCAATACGACCATTTTGTGCGTAGCAACACGGTAGTACCCCCAGGTGCCGACGCGGCGGTGATTCGGATCAAGGGAACGGAAAAAGGGCTCGCCCTGACAGTGGACGGCAATAGCCGTTACTGCTATCTGGATCCCTATATTGGAGGAGTCTTAGCGGTGGTGGAAGCAGCTCGCAATCTTGCCTGTACCGGGGCTTCTCCTCTTGGATTAAGCGATTGCCTCAACTTTGGCAGCCCGGAGATGCCCGAGGTGATGTGGCAGTTCTCCCAGGTGATTCAGGGGATGCGGGATGCCTGCGTGGCATTAGATATACCGGTTGTGAGCGGGAACGTTAGCTTCTATAATGAAACGGACGGAACTCCCATTTATCCAACGCCCACCGTGGCGATGGTGGGTCTCTTGCCCAGGGTGGAGCAATACGTCACGCCTTGGTTTAAATCTATCGGGGATCTCGTAGTGCTTTTGGGTCGTACCCGGGAAGAGGTCGGTGGTAGCGAGTACCTTAAAGTTATTCACGGTTTGGTCAAAGGTACTCCCCCGTGGATTGATTTAAAACTAGAACGGGCAGTTCAGCAGTGTTGCGTGAAGGCGATCGAGAAGGAGATTGTCTGTTCGGCCCATGATGTCTCCGAAGGTGGCTTGGCCGTGGCCGCTGCCGAGTGCTGTGTCGGGGGACCGGAGCGAGCGTTGGGGGTAAGGATTAGGCTCCATGAAATGATGCGGGGGGATGCCCTGCTCTTTTGCGAGTCGCAATCCCGCATTCTTATCTCTATAGAGGAAAAGAACCTGAGTCACTTAAGAGAGATTGCTGAAGAAAAAGGGGCACCGGTACAGGTGATCGGAGAGGTGGGCGGAACGCTATTTAATATCCAACCTCTTATTCATTTGCCGGTTGAGGAGCTCAGGTCTATCTGGTCGAGCAGTTTGCAAAGGAGACTCAAGTAGAGATTCAATGGCCGTGTTTGATAAATTTCATGACGAATGTGCGGTGATGGGAGTCTATGGTCACCCAGAGGCGGCCAATATGGTTTATCTTGGACTGTACGCTCTTCAACACCGGGGCCAGGAATCTTCCGGTATTGTATCTTCCGATGGCAAGGTCTTGATCTCCCATCGTCAGATGGGTCTGGTGGCGGATATATTCAAGGAGGACATCATTAAGCGTCTGGACGGGTTCGGTGCCATTGGGCACAACCGTTATTCCACCACAGGACAAAGCCATCTCAAAAACGCCCAACCCTTTGTTGTTGAATATGCCTACGGTCCAATTGCAATTTCCCATAACGGTAATCTGGTTAATGCCGAGGTCCTGCGGGAAGAGTTGGAGAGCTGCGGTTCCATTTTTCAGTCTACCTCGGATACTGAGGTGATCATTCATCTCATTGCTACCTCTAAAGAGACAACGCTTATGGGCAGGATTGTCGAGGCGCTGAGCCGTGCAAAGGGATCCTACTCTCTTCTTTTTTTGACTGTCGACCGAATGATCGCGGCACGGGATCCGAGAGGATTTCGCCCGTTAATCGTAGGGAAATTCCAGTCCGGGGGAAACGGTGGCGGGTATGTGGTGGCATCAGAGAGCTGTGCATTAGATTTGATCGAAGCTGAATACCTGCGAGAAGTGGAGCCCGGCGAAATCCTTACGTTCAGTCCTGAAGGTATGACATCTTTGAAACCTTTTCCGCCTGCGGCCCCTGCTAAGTGCATCTTTGAATACATCTATTTTTCCCGCCCGGATAGCAACCTGTATGGTCATAATGTGTATCAGGTCAGGAAAGAGCTGGGCCGGCAACTTGCCCGGGAAAGCCCGGTCGAAGCAGACCTCGTTACGCCGGTTCCAGATTCCGGAGTCCCGGCAGCGATGGGGTACGCTGAAGAATCTCGGCTTCCCCTGGAATTTGGCCTGATCCGAAATCACTACGTGGGACGCACCTTTATCGAGCCGCAGCGGTCGATTCGGCACTTCGGTGTCAAGATTAAACTGAATGCCCAGCGAGAGGTGTTAAAAGGGAAAAGGGTAGTGGTCGTAGATGATTCCATCGTACGGGGAACCACTAGCCGGAAAATCATCCGAATGTTACGCGATGCCGGCGCAAAAGAGGTACACCTGCGTATCAGCTCCCCCCCAACTATCAGCCCTTGCTATTACGGCATCGATACGCCTACTCGTGCCGAACTGATTGCATCCTCCACGTCTGTGGAGCAGATTCGCAGTTTCATTGAAGCGGACACGCTTAACTATTTGAGCAGGGAGGGAATGTACGTTTTTCTTGACGGCCGAACTGAGGGATTCTGCGATGCCTGCTTTAGCGCCAACTATCCTGTTCACTTTGACGATGAGGGGCACACACGCCAGCTTCATCTCTTTGAAGCTTTAAACAGGTAGCGTAGGCCGTTAGAACCCAAGGATAAGGCGGATGGGAGAGACCTGCTCCCCCATACCGAAGGTAACTTCTTTTTTTACTTCCTCAGGGTTTACATAGGTTCCAAACATCCTGTCCCAAATAGTCAAAAGGGACCCCAGGTTGGCTTTATAGTGGCTGGGATCATCGCTGTGATGGATGTGGTGATACCGCGGAGTTACCAATACCCATTCCAGCCAATTTGATCTC
Organism: Binatia bacterium; assembly: GCA_046757725.1. Lineage (GTDB taxonomy): Bacteria > Desulfobacterota > Binatia > UBA9968 > UBA9968 > JBHHYU01. Next base: position 3,929 of record JBHHYU010000012.1, on the reverse strand, counting down.
CAGGTGACATTCATGTGCATCCAGTCATTGCGGAAGAAGTTTTCAAACAGGACAAACAGCAAGGCCCAGGAAGGAGCTAATTTCAAAAACGGCCAACAGAGTGCAAAAGGCAGATTAAAAAGAATTTGTTGCGGTAGTGTAGCGCGAATGCCCGCAAGCCAATACATGTAAGTGGGAGAATGGTGCCATTTGTGAATACGCCAGACAAACTTAGTATGCATGAGCCTGTGTAACCAGTAAGTTCCAAAATCAGCGACGACGTAAAATAAACCGAGCCTGATCAAGAACGGCAATTCCATAATTGCTTTTGGGAGATGATGCGGCCTGATGAGCATTTGAGTTACCGCTATCGATGCCGGGAAAAAAAGGAGTTCATAGAGCGCCAAGGCAATAAGGTCATCCTTGATGACTGCGCGATAACTGATCCAACGTGCCGGACGGATCATTTCAGTCGCCGTGAAAAGTGCCGCACAGCTCAAAAAGGCGTATAAAGGAAAAAACTCCCTGTTCATATCGGTTTAACTTCGTAATCCATTCCTGACATTATAACACCCGGGCCAGTAACGAGATTTTGCAGGCTTCTGTTTAGTGACTGTTGCTTAAAAAGCGCTAAGCCGCGACGGGGCGCAATCGTGCCTACCCCCATACTGGATCAAGTTCCCTTCCCCCCCATAAGTTACCGGAGAATGACCAAACTGACTGACTTCGCGGGCAAACTGATGCGAAGGTAAACAGTTGTTCGCCCGGACCAGGGCCTAGAGCTTAGACTAGAGCTCAAACTTATTTTACATGCTTATTGACCAGCTTGGTCATCTCGAACATCGTGACCTGTTTTTTTCCGCCAAAGACAGGTTTGAGTTTGTCATCGGCATTGATCATGGTCCTTTTTTTCTTGTCTTGGAGCTTATGCCGCTTGATATAGGCCCAGATCTTCTTGGTCAGCTCGGTTCGGGGTATGGCCTTACTTCCGACCACCGCCCCAAGGGCGGTATCCGGTTGCACCGGTTTCATGAATGCAGCATTCGGTTTACGTTTTTTTGTGGCCATGGTTCCTCCTTTATGATGGTAGTTTTACTAAATTGAGCTTATACCAAAGGTGCATCGTGATTGCCAGTTTTTTCCGTTTGGTATAAGTTGGCTACAAACCAAGCGAAGCCGGCGAAAGGCCTTTCAGCTACGTAGAGAAAATTCTCAGAGCCTCTGAAAGTAGCGCTCGTCGATAAATGTTTTCGCCGGTGGGACGGAAGAGGGAAGACGCCCGCTATCTACTAACAACTCCAGGAGTGTAGCCACCCCTTCCTGCCTTGGAGCGAGAGGTGGCGGAGAAGGTGATGGTAAGTATAGATCATAGGTTTTCTCCGCTTGTTTCCTGCCTGTCTCCGTAGACTGGCCCAGGATTGTTACAGCGCTTTCCCGGTTTACTGGATCGGCAAGCCAGTGCCAGGCGCTTTTGAGTGATTTTAAAAAGCGCACGACGTTTTCGTTGATTCCCTCATCACGCCGTACCACACAGACGGTAAAAGGGTAATGAGGGACGATCTCTTGGGAGGATGCTAATTTGTTGAATTCTGCTTCCTCAAGGACAAAGTCGAAGGGTTGAGTTACAATGGTTGCCGCAAAAAGGCCTTGTTTAAGTCCCGCACATCTCTTCAAGGGTGGTCCGGAGGCTACCAGCTCAAAGGAACTAAAAAGATGCCCCTTGGTCTCGACAAGTTTCTTAAAAATGAACGACTCCGCGGAAAGGGCATGACTCACGCCGATCTTTTCACCCTTCAGATCCGCATAATTTCTGATCCCGGGTTGGACCATGAGGCAATACTGTGAACGGCTGTTGGTGTTGAAAATGATGGACAGGCTCGCTCCTTTTACCGCCTCAAGAAGTACAACGTCCGGAATCACGCTGATCACGTCCAGTGATCCGTTAATCAGTTTGGTAACAGGTTCTTGACCTGAGGTGAAGAATTTGGCCTCAACGGCCAGGTCCTCTTCAACAAAAAACCGTCGCTCCTGTGCCACATAGTAAGGCCAGTTCATAGCGCTATGTTGCACCTGTCCGTATAGAAGTTTAGTGGGCATCTCTCGAATGCGGAGGTGGGACCGTTTCACGTCTTGCGGCGCGAGTCAGAGACTCATTAATCGAAAAATCAGGACCGTGAATTTCGATCACCACGCCATAGAGTTCTCTAGCCTTTTCGCAAGAAATATAACCGTTCCGGACATCCCTGAGGACCAAGGCGGAGTCCCGCTCCAACGGATCTCCCAGCCCGCCCCCTCCGGGAGTCTCTAAACGCACGATGTCGCCCGGCTGAACCACAAGGTCGGAATAGCGCGAGGGAAGGGTCCTTTCTTTTTTTGTGTTTGGATTCACCGTGCACCTACCCATTTTACCGGGAAGCCCCCTCTCTATCCCTTTAGGCGCGATGCTGTGCTTGGTGGAGCGTAGTGAGAAACGCGCCTCCTGATCAAGGATCTCATATTCCCGCACGAAACCCAAACCCCCACGGAATGTGCCAGGGCCTCCGGTATCCGGGATCAACTCAAAGCGTGTTAGGCGTGCGGAAAATTCCGACTCGATGATCTCAATGGGCGCGATTCTCGCATTAGATTGGTTAACATTGGTACCGGAGACGCCGTCTTTACCGCTGCGGGCACCAGAGCCGCCGCCAAAGATCTCGTACTGGACATAGCTTTTGCCGGTTTTATTGCTGCGCCCACCCACGATGATGGAGCGGCTGCTACAGCCATCAGCGACTTTTTTGTGAGGATTTAACTGGCTAAAGGCCTCAAGGAGTGCCTCTACAAGTGCATGGACCGTGGGGTTATAGGTGTTTACCGGCGCAGGAAAGTAAGGGTTCACGACACTTCCTTCACGCACTCTCACATCGATGACCCGACCCAATCCGTAGTTAATATTCAAACTGGGATCGACGAGGCAGGTGAGGCAGTAAGCGCAAGCGGCACGTACCACGGTAGGCCGGATGTTGGCTGGTCCCTTTGTCTGATTAGCACATCCAGTAAAATCAAAGAGTAAGCGGTGTCCCTCTTTCTTTATCCTGACATGTATACGTACCGGCTTATCGAGTTCGATACCGTCGCTGTCAACAAATCTTTCACCTTCTCCGGTCCCATCCGGCCATAAAGCAATTTCTGCTCGCACTCTAGCTTCGGTCTGGGCAAATAGGACTTCAAAGGAGTTGAGAACCGTTTCTTTACCGTAGCGATCCGTCATCTCTTGAAAACGCCTCTCGCCCAAGCGAGCCGCGCCAACCTGTCCTCGGATGTCGCCGATCACAAGCTCTGGGGTTCGACTGTTGGCTCCGACAATGGCCTCGAGTTCGCGGCTGGGTTGGAACCGTGAAATATATTTTATCGGTGGGAGGTGAAGGCCTTCCTGAAAAACCTCTCTGGCTTGACTCCAGCAACTTCCTGGGACCGGCCCACCGATATCGCTCTTGTGGGCCATGGTTGCAGCGAAGCCAATCCAGTCACCGCTGTAGAAGATTGGCGTGAGAACTGCCATGTCCGGGGCATGAGGACTACCGCCCAGATAGGGATGATTGGTGATAAAGGCGTCGCCTTCACAGAGCTCAGAGGGCGCATAGTTTTTTAGTATCCCCTCGGCACAGGCAGGGAAAGCGCCCATGTGAAGCGGCAGCACCACATGCTGGGCGACGACTTCACCTCGGTGGTTTAGGATAGCGCAACTTGCATCTTGGGATTCACGGATGATGGTAGAGAAACCTGTGCGGAAAAGAGAGTTTTGCATCTCCTGCACGATTCCGGCCATGCGTGCCTGAATGACTTGAAGGGTTATAGGATCAACTTGTGTCATCACTATTTAATTGCTACGGGTTAATTCCTGGCAGCTTGCTGCGTAAAAACAGCTCATCTGTTTGCAGCTATCGGTTAAAATGTAGCTTACGGAAACG